>VSJD01000052.1 GCA_008636095.1 Kiritimatiellota bacterium
TGCGTCCGGAATGGACAGAAATCCCGCTGCATCGCAAAGTCCAAATAAGGAGCAGCCATGATCCAGTCAACTCCATAGGCCTGCCGGCTGTAATCGCCGGGCCCCCCGCTGTAAATCGCGAAAGTGGCTTTGGGGTTGCTGGCCTTGGCGGCCTGGCTCGTCAAGCGCCACAGTTCAACATTCTGGCGGCAACGGAAATCGGTCCATTTCTCATACAAGGCGTCTGCGCAGCATTCCTCGACGCTGGGCACATGATCAAGTCCAATGCTGGCCTGGAAAGCCTTGCGGCATCGCTCGCAGATACAGCACCCACCCCAGCGGCGGGAACCGTCCTTGTTCGGAAGTGATTTTATATGCGGAGCGGCATTGATTTCATAATCATAGAAGACGCCATCCAGGTCATTTATCTCCACGCTTCTCCTGATCGCGTCCAGGTAATATTTCAACCATGGATTTCCATTCTCAAGATAATGCGTGGGGCAAATGAATGGATAGCTCGCGGTCCTCATTCCCTGTGGATCAACTGCCGCAAATTGTGGATTGGCCTTGAGATAGTTTTCCGAGTCTTTATTATCATATAAAAAATGCATATAGGCCCTTACCCGCATTCCCAGGTGCTTGGCCTCCTGCGCAACCGCAATGGACAAGGATGCCTCCGTTAAGTACGCATCGTAAGCCGGGACCGGCATCTGCGGCTCAATGGTATTCAAGCCCCAGGAGTGGAGTTTCTCGACATATAGTCTCTGGATAGGCAAAGTCTCCCGATCAAGCTGGGTTTCGCATATCCATGAGGAGGTATCCATGACCTTGGGGGCAATCCGCTCCTTTGCCGCGACCAATGTGAGCTCGCCCTTTTCATATACTTTGCCATCCTTGCCTTCTATCCTCCAGCGAAGCTTGTCTGGAAGGGAAACCTTGGATGCAACGTCAAAGACAAAAGTCCGCGTATAAGCAATTTTTTTTGCCAATGCGTCCTTAACTGAGATGCCTGGACCTCCTATCCCCTCGCCCTTGGCCTGGCATTCAACTATATATTTCTTGCCTGGAATTAATTTCACTTTATCGCCGCCGGCGTCGCCTGTCTTGGCAGGATCCTCCGAGAGCCAGCAAGTGGACTGGCCTTTCCCAAGCTTCATGACAACCGGTTCCTTGGGATGGAAATTGAAGACCGTCTTGCCGCTATCGGTTTCACTGATCCGGAGACTCCTGAAAGACAAGGTTCCGGCTTGGGTTGGATTCGCGGCCCACTTCAAGAGCAACGGGACTACGGCGACATTGTCATTGGAAACCTGCACCTCCTTGCGGAATGTTTTCCAGTCAAATGTCCCGGAGAATTTAATGATGGGCGCATATACGGTGCCGTCCCGGTTGATATGACAGAGGTGCAGTTCCATTCCATCAATTGCCAGCGCCAGATCGGGCTTGTAGGACAGCTCCATGCGTTTCTTCCCATCGGCAATAAGTTCCTTGATAGTTTCACTTGTTGATCCAACCCTGCCATTCTGATCCGTGGCCAGTACCTGTAACCGGCTAAGGCTGAGCGTAGCAGGTAAATTCAACACCAGATTATACTCTTCATCAGGCAAGCCCTCGATATAGGGGAGCTTGGGATGGAGCATCAACCGCCCGCCCACCTCTACCTCTATTCTATTTGCAAAAAAAGGACTCCGGGCGACAAGGTCATTCTCCTTTTGCTCCGCCGCAAAGCCATTCAAGGCATGTAATCCTATCAATAAGGCGAGGCCACCGAGAAACAAGCTGCTCTTCATCAATAATAGTTCCGTATTTAAAAGTTGATTTTTTCGAGAATATCGTCGAGCAAACATTTATGATCTCCTCATTCCGGTTTGATTTGGATTCCCTGCTAAAACAATTTATCCTGAAGGTTCATCCTGTCAAATCTTATTTAACGAAAGTTCCTTGAATTCCCTGGATGATCGTTGCCGGAGATTGAAGGATCGGGGGACAGTTTAATACTCCGCGGGCAGGGCGGAGACTTCGGCAAGGGAAAAAACCGGGCCGTCAATGCAGACGTATTTCGGGCCGATATTGCACCGGCCGCATTTGCCGATCCCACATTTCATGCGCATCTCGAAGGAAAGATACGTGTCCCCGGGTTTGAATCCCAGCTTGGTCAGCTCAGGGATCGTGTATTTCAACATCACCGGCGGACCGCAGATCAGGCAGACCGCGTCCAACGGCGCCGGCTTGACATCCGCTACTACCGCAGGCACGAACCCTACCCGCCCCTTCCACCCTGCCGCCTCATTGTCCACCGTCAGGGTCACCGCGATGTCCTTGCGCTTCGACCACGCGGTGAATTCCTCCTTGTAGCAGAGCTCGCCGGGACTCCGGGCGCCGTAAATCACCGTGATGTTTTTAACGGAGGACCGTATGTCCGGATGCAACAGGTACCGAATCGTTGCGCGCAACGTGGTCACCGCGAACCCGCCGCTGATGATGACGATATTTTTCCCGGCCATTTTCTCGATGGGGTAGCCGTTTCCCATCGGACCCCGGAGGCCCATGGGCCGGCCCGGCTCGGAATTGTGCAGTTCGGTGGTCACCACGCCGGTAGGATATTGTTTGACCGTGAACTCTACATAATCGCGGTCCAATGGCGAGGACGCGATGCCGATGGGGCTTTCCCCAAAGCCCAGCAGGGATAGTTCCGCAAACTGGCCGACACGGAAATCGAAGCACTTGCGGTCCTCCGGATTCTGGAAAACCAGCCGGAAGGTCTTGATGTCGCGCGCCTCGTTTTCCACGACCACACGGTCTATCGTGACGGGATACGGGATGTAGGGATTAGCTTTTCCTTGGGAGGTCATGGATTTCCTTCAAGATTTGCCGCACGTCGTTATGCGCCGGGCAGGCCGCGATACATCGGCCGCACCCGACGCAAAACGGAATATGAAATCTACCGACACCGTAACTGAATTTGTGCATGATCCGTTGGCGGGAGCGCTCTTTCTGGGACGTCCGCGGATTATGCCCCGAGGCATGCCGGGTGAACAGGTCGAACTGGCAGGTATCCCAGACCCGCACGCGGGCGCCGTCCAGGCCCTGCGTTTCCTCCTGGATATCAAAGCAATGGCAGGTCGGACACAGAAACGCGCAGGCGCCGCACCCGACACATGGTTCATGAATCCGGTTCCAGAGATCGGAATTGAAAATCGTTTCGAGATTACGTTGAATGGCCGCCATATCCAGGGGCGGCGTGATGCGCGCTTGCGACAGCTTGCGCGCTTCCGCGATCGCCGCCCGATCTTCCGCCACGGCCGGCGGAAAGCGCTCGTATGCCGGTTTCAACGCCGTGCCCTTGTCAGTCATGATTTCCAGCGCCATGCGACTCGCTGCTAACGGGACGAGAAACGCGTCGCAATCCCGGTTATCCATGGGATCAATCCCCAGCTCACGGCAGAATACAAGCGGACTCGGCCTGCGTAGCCGCTCCGGCGTAGAAGGCCCATCCTCGCTAAACCCGCGCCCGATCAGGGTCGTCATGGCGCGCCGCTCCAGGTAGGGTTGGTCCGGGCTGGGCTCGGCCGAAAAAACGGTGTCAAATACTTTTATGGCCTGCACATCACAGGGATGCAGACCCAGCACCACTTGCGGTTCAGGCGGTGGCGGCGGCGAAACGGTCTCCTTGCCCTTTTCGCGGTGATAACGGAAAAGCACTTCGGTCCGGGGCAACAAGGCCTGCTTGGGCGGCACACGTGGAATTTCACAGGTCCAATCCGCCTGTTCCGGCGCGGTCAGCCACGCGAAAACGCACAGGCCGTCGTCATTGCGCGTGGGCGCCAGCACCTTGCGTCCCTGCATGAGCGCACCGACGAACGCCGGCATCTCGGTCAGCGGAATGATTCTGATTTCCCTGGTCATCGGATAAACTCGTTACAATCGTCCGTACCGTACATGGCCAAGGGCGGCTGGGCCACCTCATCCATGCCGGCCATGAACCCATACTCCTGTTTCACATGACTACGGAGATGATCGTTGTACAGCCGCAAATCCACCTGCATGGGACATCCGCGGACACAGGCCCCGCATCCTGTGCAACGCCCGCCCAAGTGCATTAACCGCTGAAGATGGAACATCATGGCGTCGGAAGGATCGTCGGTCCGGCCGACCCATTTCGGCTTGGACGCATCGGCAAAACACGTCTTGCAGTAGCAGGCCGGGCACAGGTTCCGGCACGCGTAGCACAGGATGCACTTGCTCATTTCTTTATGAAACCGCTCCCAGCGCTGTTCCGCCGGTAATTTTCGCAGTGCCTCCACCTCCGGCGAGAGTTCCGGCGTCTCCGGCTGAGGGACCGGTGCGCCAATCACATAATCCGCGATGACCGGATTATGGACCGGGCATTCCCGGCAGGCCGTGTAAATTTCACTGCCCGCCTGCCGCCGATCAATGATCCCGCGACAGGGCGCGCCGATGATGATCAGTTTCTTGCGGTCCACCTGCTTTTCCTGGAGTAATCCCACCACTGATCGGGAATCACAACCTTTGACCACGATGGCAACCTTGCGATCCTTGAACTTGTGCAGGTAATTTACCAGGTTCATTTCACAGCGGTCGTCAAAAATCAGCGCGTCCACCTTCCGTGCCAGGTCTCGTTCCGCGTCAGGATTCGAAGCCTGCTGGGCATGGCTGGCGCCCAAAGCAGTATGAATGATAAGCGGCGCGGCCATCAGGGGCTGGGTGGCAACCTGGTAGCCGATGAAAACCTCCACCTTGCCCGTGGCCAGCAATTCACGGGCCAAGGTTTTTAAATCAACCTGTTTGCAAGCCGTCATTGTGATTTTGGATTTCCGATTTTTTTCGCCAGCCGCCGGTTGGGACCCAAGGCCCTGACTTTCTCCGTCACCTCGGCCATGACCTGCGCAAACTTCGCGCCTTCGGCCGCCGAAACCCACGCAAATTGAACGCGTCCGTCCTCGACGCCGACAAAGTCCAGCAGTTCCTTAAGCAGACGGAACTTCCGGCGCGCATGGTAATTGCCGGTCAGGTA
This sequence comes from Kiritimatiellota bacterium, assembly GCA_008636095.1. Classification (GTDB taxonomy): domain Bacteria; phylum Verrucomicrobiota; class Kiritimatiellia; order JAAZAB01; family JAAZAB01; genus VSJD01. Next base: position 5,015 of record VSJD01000052.1, read on the forward strand.
ATGGCAATCCCCCGGATGGCATCCCGAAACGAGGACACCATCCACGCCCTCCTGGAGCGCCTTGAGAATATACCCCGGGTTTACGCGCCCGGAACAGGGCACGCGCACGATACGAACATTTGGCGGATACTGCAAACGGCTGACACCCGCCAGGTCGGCCCCGGCGTACGAGCACCAGTTGCACAAAAACGCCAGAATCCTGGGCTGCCATTCGGAATGCTGTTCGTTCATAGCGCTGAAATCTCCGCCATAATCTGCTCGTCAGTAAAACCCCGCAGGGTGATCGCGCCGCACCGGCAACTGGCACTGCAGGCGCCGCAACCCTTGCAGAGCGCCGGATTGATCTTGGCCAGCAGGCGGTCGCTTCGACCGATCCGCTGGACTTCCAATGTGATGGCCCCGAACGCACAAATTTTTTCGCACAGTCCACAAGCCACACAGCGCTCCGCATCCACGTCGCCGATAGTGCCATGCGCCTCCAGTTCGCGCCGGGACAGAAGCACGCACGCCCTGGACGCCGCCGCCAGCGCCTGGGCCGTGGATTCATCCGCAGACTTGGGAGCGTGCGCCAGGCCGGCCACATAAATGCCATCGGTCGCAAACTCCACCGGCCGCAGTTTAACATGCGCCTCCAGGAAAAACCCGTCCTGGTTCAGCGGCACCTTAAGCTGTTTGGCGAGGGCATCATTGGCCTCGCTATCCGCGATCATGCCGGTGCTGAGTACGAGCAAATCAGGTTCCAGGGTCATCGTCTGTCCGAGAATGGGATCCTTCACGCTGACGGTGGGCGCCCCACCCTTTCCGTTCCAAGTCACTTCCGGCCGCGCGCTCAAATCAAACCGCGTGAACAGCACCCCCTGGTCGCGGGCATCCGCGTAATACGGCTCCCGCAGGCCGTATGTGCGCATATCGCGGTAAAGCACATGCACATCCGCGCGCGGATACAGCGCCTTCAGCCGGATGGCATTCTGGACCGCCTTGGAACAACAGACGCGACTGCAATAGAGCCGCGGTTCTTCCCGCGACCCAACGCACTGGATCATGACCACCGACGATGGTTCGTTCTTCAGCCCCTGTTCCAGCCGGCGGCCCAACTCCAGCTGGGTAATGATATTTTTATGTTGGCCAAACCCGTATTCCTTGGGCTGGTATTCCAGGGCTCCGGTCGCCACGACAATGGCGCCGTGCTTAAACACGGCGCCGTCGGAAAGCGCAGATTCATAATTGCCCACAAACCCCTTGATCTCCCGGAGGGCGGCGCCGACATGCGATTGAATGTTGGAATGATTCCGAACCCGGCCGATGGTTGCGGAGAGTAAAGCCTGGAGGTCCTGGCCGTCGAGGGTTTTCTGTAATTTCCGCAGATTGCCGCCTAATTCCTTGTCCTTCTCCACCAGGCAGACCTTGAAGCCCTGGTCGGCGATCGCCAAGGCGGCGGTCATGCCGCTTAAACCCCCGCCCATGACGAGGGCCGTCGGCGTTACCGGCAGGGCAACCGATTTCAGCGGCGCCGCCAGCCGGGCCATGGCCACCGCCATGCGCACCAGGTCTTGCGCTTTTTCCGTCGCACCCTGCGGGTCACGCTGGTGCACCCAGGAACACTGGTCGCGGATATTGGCCATGACGAACAGATGCGGATTCAATCCCGATTCCCTCATCGTTTCCTGGAACAAGGCCTCATGCGTCCGTGGCGAGCAGGATGCCACCACAACCCGGTTAAGCCGGTGCTCCTCGATGCATTGTTTGATGAGTTTCTGGGTGTCCTGGGAACAGGTGTACAAATTGTGGTCGGCATAGGCAACGCCAGGAAGCGTCGCGGCATAATCCTTCACGAAGGGCACATCCACAACGCCGGCGATATTGATGCCGCAATGGCAGATAAACACGCCCACGCGTACCGGCTCGCCCGCGATATTCCGCTCCGGCGGATAGGTCTTTGCGGTAACCAGCGTATTCCGCGCCGGTGCCAGAAGACGGGCGGCCTCACAGGCGGCCGCACTGGCCTGAATGACGGTCTCCGGAATATCCTTTGGTCCCGTCGCGGCGCCGGCGGCAAACAGACCCGCACGTGAAGTCGCCAGCGGCCGCAACGGCTCGGTCCAGATGAAGCCGAACGCGTTCATGTTCACGCCCAGCGCGCGCGCCAGCCGGCGCATATCCGCGGACGGCTCCAAGCCGACTGAAAGAATCACCAGGTCGAAACGCTCCCGCTGGAGCCGGCCGGATTCATCGGTAAAGACCACCTCGTTCTCGCCGGTTTTTTCATCGCGCACGACATCAGCCACGCGCGAGTACTTGAAGACAATGCCGTATTCCGACTTGGCGCGCTCCACGAACTTATCAAAATCCTTGCCGAACGCCCGGATATCCATGACAAAAATGGTCGGCTCCACTTTGGATTGATGCTCCTTGGCGATAATGGCTTCTTTGACCGCATACATACAGCAGACGGATGAGCAGTAGCCGTTCCGGCAGGACACATCGCGCGAGCCGACACACTGCAGGAATGCAATCCGCCGCGGCGCGCGTCCATCCGACGGCCTCACGACATGGCCGCCAAAGGGCCCTGAGGCGGAGAGCATGCGCTCGAATTCCATGCTGGTCACGACGTCGGGGTTGGTGGTGTAGCCCTGGCCATAATCATGATCCGGCACAAAGGGCTCAAATCCCGGCGCGGCAATGATGGCGCCAACGTCCAGCTTCCGCAACCGATCGGCATCCTGATAACAAATCGCTTTGGCTTCACAGATTTTTTCACAGAGCCCGCATGCATCGCGGTTAAGCTTGAGGCAGGCCAGCGGGTTGATGGCGGGCACGTTGGGCACGGCCTGTGGGAACGGACGTGAAATAGCGCCGGTAGACGTCAGCTCCGCGTCGAAGCGGGACAGAAGTGCACGGGGTTCTTCACCCGCAATTTTAGCCAGGTTCAGCAGACGCGAGCCCGTCGGACACACGAACACGCATGCGCCGCACAGCACGCAGCGGTGGCTGAGTTCCCCGAACGGCGTCGTCACTTTCCGCTCGACGCCGCGGTTGCCAAATGAAATCGCTTCCGCCTGGCTGATCTCGCGGCAGGCCCGTACGCACAGGCCGCAAAGGATGCAGTCATTGGCCGGATTCGTTTCCAATCGGCCGGACTTGACCCCCATCTTTTCCGCCAGTTCCAGCACCGCAGGACTCTGGGGGCAACTGGCCAGAATGAGTTCCATGACCAGCCTGCGGAGTCGCGTCAGCCGCTCCGACTCGGTCACAACCTCCAGGCCTTCCGCCGCCGGCAAGGTGCAAGACGTGGTCACTTTACGGCGTCCACCCCGGCCGATGATCTCGACCAGGCACAGGCGGCAGGCGCCATAATCCGAGAGACTGTCGTGATGGCAGAGCGACGGAATCCAGACGCCGTTTGCCCGGGCAATCCCGAGAACAGATGCGCCACTCTCCGCCTGAACTTTCACGCCGTTAATGGATAAAGTAATCATTCCACTTTCACCGCGTCGAACTTGCACGCTTCCTGGCACTGGCCGCACTTGACACAAACGGCCGGGTCAATTAAATGCGCCTGTTTTTTTTCACCGGCGATGGCATTGACCGGACAGGCGCGGCGGCACGCGCCGCAACCGATGCACTTGTCGGCCAAAATCCGGTATTGCACGAGCGCCGGGCACACGCCGGCCGGACATTTCTTGTCGCGGATATGGGCCTCGTATTCCTCCCGAAAATAGCGCAGGGTGGATATAACCGGATTAGGCGCCGAGGTGCCCAATCCGCACAGCGAGGCATTGGCAATCACGTCGCTCAAATCTTCCAGCAGTTCAATATCCCCTTCCCGACCCTTACCCGCACAGATCCGGTTGAGCACCTGCCCCATTTGCTTCAATCCTTCCCGGCAGGACGTGCACTTGCCGCAGGATTCATCCATGAGAAATTCCGTGAAATAGCGCGCCACGTCCACCATGCATGCGCTGTTGTCCATGACGATCATACCGCCGGACCCCATCATGGATCCGGCCTGAGTCAGCGAATCAAAATCAACGGGAATATCCATCAATGCCGCCGGGATACAGCCGCCGCTGGGTCCGCCGGTTTGGACGGCCTTCAACTGTTTTCCTTCCGGTACGCCGCCGCCGATCTCGCCGACAATATCCTTGAGCTTGATGCCCATCGGCACTTCGACCAGCCCCGACACCCTGACATTGCCAACGAGCGAAAAGACCTTGGTCCCGGTGCTCTGGGGCGTGCCTATGGCGGCAAACCATTCCGCGCCGCGCATGACGATGGCCGGGACATTCGCCCAGGTTTCCACATTATTGAGGACCGTCGGCTTCTCCCACAGGCCGCTTTCAGCCATGTGGATGTGCTTGGCCCGCGGCTCGCCCGGATTGCCTTCGATCGAGGCGATCAGCGCACTGGATTCGCCGCACACGAAGGCGCCGCTGCCCCGGGCGATATGAACGTCAAAATCGAACCCCGAACCCAGAATGTTTTTCCCCAGCAGGCCACAAGCGCGTGCCTGGGCAATGGCCTGCTCGAGTTGAACGATCGCCAGCGGGTACTCCGTGCGAATATAAACGTAGCCCTCGCAGGCGCCAATGGCATAGGCGCCGATGGTCATGCCTTCCAGCACGCTGTGGGGATCGCCCTCCATGACGCTCCGGTCCATATAGGCGCCGGGATCGCCTTCGTCCGCATTGCAGATGACGTATTTCACCGGCGCCTTGACTTCATGGCAGGACTGCCATTTGCGGCCCGTCTGAAATCCGCCGCCGCCCCGGCCGCGCAACCCTGACTTCGTCACCTCGCCGATGATCCGCTCCGGAGGCATGGACGCCAGCGCTTTGGCCAGGGCGTAATAACCACCCCGGGCAATGTATTCTTCGATATGATCCAGGTCAATGAAGCCGCAATTGCGCAGGGCAATTTTCACCTGCCGGGCGAAAAACGGATGACGCGCATATTCCACGACCCCCGCATAGGCGCCGTTCCCCAGGG
>VSJD01000054.1 GCA_008636095.1 Kiritimatiellota bacterium
ATCGCGCGGTGCCATCCAGCAGAAATTCATCGCTCTTCATCTTAAAGAGCGCGCCGACGGCATATTCCCGGCCCTCCCGTACCGCCTGCAAAATGCCGGCAACCTGGTCGCTGGTTAGATTGCCATACACGATCCGGGGCTTTCCCGGCCGATAGATATCCAGCAAGGGCTCCTCTTCGCACAGTCCGATACAGCCGACGCGGACAACGGACCAGCCGTCTTCCGGCCGCAGGTTGTTCCGGACAGCCGCCAGGACTGAATCGGCACCGCACGCCAGGCCACAAGAGCCGATGCCGACGCCGATACGGACGCCGTCCGGATACAGGCGCTTCAGGCCCGCCTGTTTGAGCAAGTCTAAATCCTGGAGCTTCGTAATTTTCACGTCGGATAATCCTTCAATATCTTCGCAATTTCCGCAGACTTGACGTTGCCGTAAATCCGCTCATCCACCTTTACAACCGGCGCCAGACTACAGCACCCGAGGCATCGGACGATTTCTAGGGAAAAACGCCGGTCCGGCGTGGTTTGCCCCACGTCAATCTTCAATTCCCGCTTAAGTTCGGCAATCAACCGCGCTGAACCCCGGATATGGCACGCCGTGCCGTCGCAGAGGCTGATCGTATGCCGGCCGCGCTCAATGAACGAGAACGACTTGTAAAATGTCCCGAGGCGGTACAGCCGGCTCGCGGGGATGTCAAGCGTCCGGTCAAGATAGGTAATCACTTCCCGCGGCAGATAGCGAAGCCGGACGTTTACTTCCTGGAGAACGCGGATCACGGCGTTCGGCGAGGTTCCATGCTTGGCCAGCAGATCATCCACCAGCGTTTTGATTTGCAGATCAATTATGACCGGCTCCTGCTCGACATCAAAACGCGGCAGGTTCCGGGTCGGACACTGCGCCAGGCATAAACCGCACCCGGTGCACTTGGTCGCATCCACGTAGCGGGCTTTCTGCTTCACCTCAATTTGGAAATGTCCGGCCGACCCCGTGACGCCCTGCACCTCGGCCAAAGTCAGCAGTTCGATATTCCGATGGCGGGCGGCTTCCACGAGCTTCGGCGAAAGGATGCACATGGAACAGTCGTTCGTTGGGAACGTCTTATCCAATCGCGCCATGTTGCCGCCGATGGCCGGCGTCGCTTCCACCAGGTACACCTTGAACCCGCTGTCCGCGAGGTCCAGGGCCGATTGGATGCCGGCAATGCCGCCGCCAATCACCATAACGGCGCCGGTCATTGCTTGCGATTGTCGTGATGCAATCATGATTTCAAACTCGCCAGGCACTCATCCACGCGCTGCTTTAACGCCGCGTACTTCGGACGGTCGGCCACCAGCAGGTTGGCCGCATCCCGGCGCAGTTTAAGCATTGATTCCTCCATCCGGACCAGTTCTTCCGCCATATCCGCCTTCACATAGCCTTCCTTGACCGCCAGGGCGCGGAGCGCCTTCATGATATCCCTGAATTTGACGTTCTGCGGGCACTTGGCGTAGCAGGCATAACACTGGATGCACTGCCAGAGCTGAGGGGATGACAGCACCTCGCGCCGCATCCCCAGCAACACCTGGCGGATGATTTTGCGCGGATTGAAATCATCATTCACGCTCGCCATCGGGCAGGCGGCCGTGCAGGTCCCGCAGGCATAACACAGCTTGATGTTCTCGCCGCCGGGATAGGCCGCGACATCAAACTTGAATTTCGGGTCCAAATCCTTGCTTAAAATCGTTTCCATAATTCCTTCTTTCTACCCTCCGCGCTCCACCATTCGAAGTTGGATGTTCGATGTTTGCTTCTCCGGTCTGTCGTCCGTCCTCTGTCCTCCATCATTCCACCACCGGCCTGGGCACCAGCCCGGCCTTCTGCACGATCTCCCCCACCTTGCTTTCCCATTCAATTGCCATCAGGTGAATCCCGGCCACGCCCTCGATCTGGCGCAAAACCTGAATCTGCTCGACACAAATGGCAATGCCCTCCGTCTTGGGATCCTTGGATCGCTCCATGCGCTCAACATAGCTGCTGGGCAACTTGATACCGGCGACATTATCGCGCATGTGTTTTGTCATGCCCACGCTCTTGAGCGGTGTCAGCCCGGCCAGGATCTTACAGCGCTGGTGCAACCCGCGCGCGCGCACAAGCTCCATCCAGCGCTGGAACCTCTCCATATCGTAAATGCACTGGGTCTGAATGAAATCCACGCCGGCTTCCACTTTTTTCTCCAGGCGCGTGACCCGGAACTCGAACGGATCGGCAAACGGGTTGGCGGCGGCGCCGATAAACATGCGCGGCTCATGGGGCACGGCCTTGGAGCTGGCTTTAATCTCCTCCCCGCAGGCAAATATTTTTTTATCCCGCATGTCTCGCACCATCCGGATCAACTGGATGGAGTCCAGGTCAAATACGTGCCGGGCCGTCGGGTGGTTGCCGAAGCACTGGTGATCGCCGGTCAGGCATACCAGGTTGCGGATGCCCAGCAGATAGGCGCTGAGAATATCGGCTTGCATGGCCAGCCGGTTGCGGTCACGGCAGGTCATCTGCATGACCGGCTCCAAGCCCAGATCCAGAGCCAGCTTGGAAGCGCCCAGGCTGGATACCCGGACAATGGCCGTCTGGTTATCCGTGACATTGGCGGCATCCACCCAGCCCCGCAGGTGGTTGGCCTTGGTCTTGATGATCTCCGGATCGGCGCTCTTGGGCGGCCCCAACTCGGCAGTGACGACAAATTCCCCCGCCGCCATCAGTTTTTCCAGATTGCTTCCGGATTTGTAGGTATTTTTATCTCCCATACACCCCCACCCCCGCACTCCCATACTAATTAGTCCGCCACGTCCTCCCGCGTCAGCCGGCGCGGCCCGCCGCAGTGGGTCTTGGACCAATCCCGCGGCGCTGCCACGCCCGTCAACACATCCAGTTTGCCCAGGGCTTTCAGCCGGTCATGAATCAACTGCCAGCCGCATTCGATGGTCTTGGGGTCCACTTCGCACATGCCGTCCTCGGAACCGCCGCACGGCCCGTTGGCAAGCGACTTGGAGCACCGGGTCACCGGGCAAACACCACCGAATACGCCGAGTTGGCAATCGCCGCAGGCCAGGCAGTTTTCCGCCCATTTGCCGGCGGCTTCATTCGTGCCCATGAATTTTGTATTCAGCGCCGGATACACTGGCTTGTCGCCAAAAAGCCGCGCCGCCAATTGGACTCCCACCCCACAGGCCAACGAGAGAATGGCGTCACAGGCGGTCGCTGCTTCGCGTACGGACTCGAAAAACTCAGCGTCGCACTGGCGCTCGATGGTCTGTTCCACCGTTTCGAGCTTTCCGCCCAGGCGTAAGGCCGACGCCAGGGTGGCCACTTCACGCTCGCCGCCGGCCAGGCATATCGTGACGCAGGTTCCACAACCCAGCACCAGCACCTTCCGGTGGCCCTGGAGAAATTCCAGGATTTCATCCATTGGTTTTTGTTCGGCAATAATCATCGCGCAAACTCGTTATAAAAAGTTCTACGTTCTTCGTTCCCGGTTCTTGGCGCCTAAATCATCAGAAACCGATAACAAAAACATGTTAATTAGGCGAACAATACTGCTAAAAATATTAACGTTTATTTATGCGTTAGCAACTTGTCCGCCGTAGCTTCCTAGCGAAGGCGGATGACACCGTGTGTCGAATTCGGGTCCCCGAGCTTGTCGAGGGGTTCGAAAAAACAAGGCAAGCTTGGGCTGGATGTGGGCACGTCGTGCGCAGCGCTATACTCGTGTATGCGCAAGCGCGACAAGCCCGCAGACGGCCCAAGATCGCCGCCGTTTTTTTCGAACCGAATTCGAACACACTTCCCGGAATAAACATCAAATCGTCGTCCTCTTCGCCGATTCAACAGTGTTAAACAAAAGCATGGTAATGGTCATGGGTCCCACGCCGCCGGGGACCGGCGTAATCAAACCGGCCTTTTCCTTGACAGCCTCAAAATCCACATCGCCCACCAGGCGGTAGCCGGCCTTCTTGGAGGCATCCTCCACGCGGTTAACCCCCACATCAATCACCACCGCCCCGGGCTTGATCATGTCGGCCGTAATTGTGTTGGGATGCCCGGCCGCGGCCACCACGATATCCGCCTGGCGCGTGAAATAACCGATATCCTTCGTGCCGGTGTGGCAGATGGTGACTGTGGCGTTAGCCTGGTCATTTTTTTGAACCAGCATGTTGGCCAGCGGCTTGCCGACAATGTTGCTCCGGCCGACCACAACCACGTGCGCACCCTTCAGCTTGACGCCATTGCGCACAAGCAGCTGGACCACGCCATGCGGCGTGCAAGGCAAATAGGCTTTCTGCCCAAGCACCATCCGCCCGACGTTAATCGGGTGAAATCCGTCCACGTCTTTATCCGGGTTAATGGCCAACAACACCTCGCTCTCGTTCAGATGCTTGGGCAGGGGCAACTGAACCAGGATTCCGTGAATCTTCGGGTCGGCATTCATCTTGTGCACCCGCGCCAGCAACTCGGCCTGTGAGGTCGTCGCCGGCAGGCGATTATCGTCGGAAAACAACCCGATTTCTTCGCAGGCCCGTTCCTTGGCCGTGACGTAGGATTTAGACGCCGGATCGTCCCCGACCAGGATGACGCCCAGGCCGGGCGTTACACCCCGGGCCTTAAGTTTTTGAACTTCAGCCTTCAACTCCTCGCGAATCGCAGCGGCCACCTGCTTGCCGTCAATGATTTTTGCTGTCATGGATATTCCTCATTATTTTGAATCATTCTTTCACAAACTGCAGGAACCGGCCGGATTCGAACTCGGTCAGGTGCCCGATTTTTAGCCGCGCCCCGTCAACACCGGCCTTGGTCAACATTCTTCGGAGTCGCTCCACTCGCTTGGCGCCGTGATCGGCGCCAACCAAATAGCGGCAATTTTCGCGATGGCATCCCAAAAGCGCCACTTTTTTTGCGCCCCGTTCAAGCGCTTTCAGAACCTGACGGGCATCCACTTTTCCCAGGCAGGGCACACGAATCAAACGAACCGCGGAACTGTATTCCGTCCGGTTGATACCGGCCAGCGTGGCCGCCGGCCAAGCGGAATGCTCGCAGGCAAACACGGTCACATCCGGTTCCGCGCCGATATCCGCCAGCATCTGCTCGTCGGTAAAGCGTGGCATCTGGATCGCAACCGCCGGACACAGCGTGGCGCATAATCCACAGCGTTGGCAGGCCAGCGCCGAAACAACTGTCGTTTTGTTGGCCACATCCACGCGGATGGCGCCATGCGGACACGTGCGCAGGCACGTCAGACACAACACGCACCGATCGGGATCCACCGTGGGCGCATCCTGGGGCACGGTCACGCGCCCTGATGCGAGCAAGGCCTGAATCGCGGCGGCCGCGGCGGCGGCATCGTTCAGCGCCTCACGGAATTCGCTGTTGCCGCGCGCCACACCAACCACAAACAGTCCCGGTCGGCTGGCTTGCGTCGCGGTCAGCCATACATTATCCGCCTGCGGTGAGCTCGTCGAATCCGCCTGCGCCGCGCCTCCGGGCCCGCGCCGGATCAGATTTCCCGGCGCAGACAACCCGTCGCCGGGACATAAACGCATATCCGCCATGACCACGCATTCCACGGATTCCGTCACGACGGCCCCCACCTGGATGTCCTGGTATTCAATGCAAATTCGATTCCCGGTGGCGCTGATTTTCGGCTTGGTTTTATATCGCATGATCAGGACACCTGCTTCCCGCGCCCGGCGATACAGTGCTTCCAGTCCCCAGGCCGCCACGCGGATATGCCGCGCAAAGAGCAGGACCCGGCACCGTCGGCCGCGGGCCAGCCGTTCGGCAGCGGCCAAAGCAAGGGCATTGATGGCTCGTCCCTGCTCTGCAGCCAAGTCCAGGAAAATCGCCACCGATTTCGGCAGGGGCTGCTTGGCACGCAGCCGCTGTGCCAATCCGGCCAAATCCATCACCACACCCTCGGCAAGGCCCGCCGGGAATGGAAACGCCTCGAACTCGCCGCAGGCCAGCACCACCGCTCCCGCCATCACGTTCCGCACCTGCTCCCCGGTCATGAGGGTGGCAACAAAACGGCCGACATCTCCACTTAATGATCGCAGGCCGGCGTTGCGAAGAAGGGTGATGCGCGCTTCCTGGCGGACCGCTTCCATCGTGGCGGTCACGACCTGCTGAAACGCTTTAACGGCTTCGGCACTGTCCTCGTCCAGATATCCGAAGAACTCGGCAAACCGGGTGGCATTGCACCCCAAGTCCGGTTCGCGGCTGGCCAGCGTGACCTTATGGCCCAGGCGCGTCAGGCACAGGGCCGTTTGCATCGCCGACATGCCGCCGCCCAGAATCAGAACATCGCGATTCATGCGCTCGCGTTTGGAGGCAATTTTTTCCAGAAGTCCGGCACGTTCCACCGCCGCATTAATTAACGCATTCGCTTTGCGGGTGGCCGCGGTGGGGTCGGCATGCACCCAGGCGCACTGTTCGCGGATATTGATACTCGTCGTAAGACCATCCTGGATACGAACGCGCTTGAGCGCCGCGTTCAACGCCGGGTCGAAAATCTCGCGCTCGCAGGCCGCCAGGACCAATCGGTTGCTTTTTTTGGCGGCAACGGCCTTGACCGCCCGAAGGCATCCCTTGGCATCGCACAGGCGCGAGACCATTTGCACGGTGGCCACGTTTTTTCGCGCGGCAATAGCCTTCGCCAGCGCCTGAAAATCCAAGCGCTTGGCGAGGGTCCCGGCGCAATCGCACAGGATCACACCAACACCGCCCTTGGCTTGTTTAACAGATGGGCTCATGGATAATTTACAATTCAATGACAACCAAGTTAGGCCGCCAAAGACGGCAACAAAAAACACTGGATTCCCGATCGGGTCGGGAATGACAAACAACGACTACCCATTCTGTCATTCCCGCGAAAGCGGGAATCCAGAATCCATGCAACTTTAAAATTCCCGCAAATTCATGCTTGTTTCAAAATCTCGGTACACACAGCTTCCGCCTGGCCGATAGTTGCGGCGATATCCTGCGGATAAGCGCAGGTTCCGGCAACAAATATGTTTTGGCGGTGCGTCTGCGGCAAGCCCGCCAGCCCCTTGATCCCCAGAAAACCCTGTTTATCCACAGCCAGCCGCAAGCAATCGGCAAGCGCCCGCGCCGCCGGCGCGGGGCGGATTCCGATAGAAAGAACGACCAGGTCAAACTCCACCGTGTTGACGGCGCCTTTCTCCTGATCTTCATACGCAATGACGACCGTGCCCTCCGAACCGGCCATGATCTCCACCGGCCGCGCGCGTATAAAGGTCATCGTGTTCTGGCAGGCCGTATAAAAGGATTCAAAGTCTTTGCCGAAATTCTGGATGTCCATGTAAAATACGGTGACCGCCGTCTCGGGGACATCGTACTGCATTCGCCGCGCAATTCTAAGCGCATAGGAGCAACAGACCGCCGAACAATAATTGGTGTCTTCCGGCCGGCGATGGGCGTGTTCACTGCGCGACCCAACGCACTGAATAAACGCCACGCGATGTGGCGCGCTGCCGTCGGACAAGCGGGTGATGCAGTGCTGACCGGCCAATTGATGCTCAGCATCCAACCCGGAGATGACATTGGGAATCACGCCATAGCCGAATGTGCCCAATGTACCGGGATCAAACGGCTGATGGCCCGTGGCCACCACCACGGCATCCACGTCCAGTTCTTTGGTTTGCGCTTGCTCTTTCCAGTCAATCGCCTTTACCGGGCAGGCCTTTGCACACCGATCACATGCCTTGCCGCGGGTGCGGCGGCACAGCGGCAAGTCCAGGACCGGTACGCCGCCATACAGCGTCGGGTTCTTTATGGAAATGCAATGCTCTGGGCAAACGGCCACGCAGATGCCACAGCCGATGCACCGCTCGCGGAGGATAATATTCGGTTCCGTTCGCAGTGTAGCGCGATAGGCAGAGCCGTTATTTCCCGGCGTCAGCGCCACCAGTTCGGAACGGGTATTGAGACACACGTGTGGCGCGCGCAAAGCGGCCTTGAGCCGATCCGTGGCCACGCAAACGTGACATCGCAGGCAGACATCGGCGGCTTTACAGCCCATGGCCGCCGCCTGGCCGCCAATAACCGGCTCTTTTTCCACCCACTGCACGTCCAGTCCGGCGCGCCCAAAGCGTTCTGCTACCGTTGCACCGGCAATGCCGCCGCCGAGAACCAGCACGCGCCGAATGGGTTTGTTGGATTTCGTCGTCATGACACTTCCAAGAATTCTTGTGAACAGTGGCAAATGTGCCAGATTATTGGTCAATCAATATTGCATATTCCTGCAATTAAGTGGTATATTCTTGCATCTTGATTTTACACGAACATCAGCGTTTTGATGATTATTTTTCAACCTGCCCGCCCACCTGCAATCCGTCAGCCGACGGATAGCATTGCGGGCAGGCAGTCGCTGCGCTCCAGCACTGTAGGTTATTTACTATTTAAAGGCTGTCCCTGGATTCCGAGATGTGCTTCATCAGCCAGGCCATGTTTTGCCCCAGGACTTGCATGGTGTGTACGCCTTCTTCGTCCTTTTCCGCCTCCCCCTTTTCGCGGCCGAGCGCGATATTCCAGTAGCAGGAGCCGGGCACGATCATCTGGCTGATGAGGAAGAAGTGGTTAATCGAATCAAAGACGTGGATCGCGCCGGCCCGCCGCACGGCCACCACGGCCGCGCCAACCTTGCGCCGGAACATTTCGCCATTGGCGCGGGCCGCCATGCCGGCGCGTTCAATGAGCGCCTTGAGGTCGGCGGTGAGATCGGCAAAATAGGTGGGCGAGCCTAACAGAATGCCGTCCGCGGCCAGCATTTTATCAATACAGGCATTCAGGCCGTCGTCGGCGAGGGCGCAATGCCGGTTTTTGGCGGTGAAACACTGATAACAGGCCCGGCATCCCCGGAGTTTAAGGTCGGCCAGTTGCACGAGTTCGGTCTGAATGCCTTCGCGTTCGAGTTCCTGCAGAACATGCCGGAGCATGGCGGCGGTGTTGCCATCCTTGCGGGGACTGCCGTTAAAAGCCACAACGTTCACGAGCACCTCCTGAGTCTATTGTTGACTGAATCATGGATACCTTTGAGCACGTGGTTGCGCCTTTTTTCTCTGTAGTTGCCCCTTGATATGTTTAAATTCATGGCTTTTGCTTTCAACTTCTGACCATTGCTCTATTTCCTTGAGATCAATAGCGCAATGGTTGGCGACAAGAATCGCCTGCCTTAGGCATTCGGTATCTCCATCGTGATAATACCAAGCAAGTCGGTCTTTAACGCAATCTGTTGGAGAAATAATTCGGAGTATACCGGACCCCGTTTGGAGTTCAATGATCCGCTTTACTGGTTCCTGCCCAACTCCAAGAGGTCCCGGAGGAAACTCTACAAGCAAATCGGTGTTGGGATGTCGGAAGTAGCGCTTCTCTTCATGGAATCCAAGTGACTCCATAACCTTCCTGATTCGATCCCGCTTTGTGAACGCCACATTCACGAAGTCGAGATCCATTGAGACATATTTTTCCTCACTGTATATCGATACGCAGGATCCACCCGAAAGAACAACGTTGATGCCATTCTTCTGGAATTCAGTGGAAACGAGACCCGCAAGTTCCAGCCGGCTCATATCCCGAACGGGCTTCATAACGGCTTGTCTCTTCGCCTGGGCCGACGACGAAAAACAAGAAGGCGTTCTTGCTCGTCTGGCGGGTAGAAAGAAAGGGCTTTGTTAAGCAAGGCTTTTAGTTCCTTCTGGAAGGCGTATCTTGGATTGAAACGGTAGAGCCTTGTTCTGCCTTCAGACTTGCTGACAAGGATACCGCCCAGTTCAAGCCTGGATAGTTGTTTTTGGATGGAATCCGGATCCGCCCCGCAGAACCTTGCTATTTCTCTCGTGTAGCCTTGGTCGCGTGCGGATATATACATCAACACCCGTTCGGCATTTTTCGATCCCAGGATTGGTTCAAGCATGACGCGCCACCCTTGTTTTAAGTCTCAGACATCATCTTGCGCATGCAAGAGAGAATCTGACATATGTCAGAAAATGTCTGACATACTACCGGATTGAATATGGAGTACAAGAAGAAAAACAGGAAAATTTACGCCAGATGCCCTTTGCAAAATTTTGTGCCCCCTCAGTTACGTGGGTGGGTATGTATACGGTTGCGCCTGCAACGAGGTTTGTCCACCGCAGGCGAGATTCCTCGCTTAAGCTCGGAATGACCGTTGCTGTGTGTCATGTCGAGCGACGTGTCCGCCATAGCTCCTTGAGCGACGGCGGAAGTCGAGACATCTCTGTTTGGGTGGTATAACTTTGGTGGTACCCGCGTAACTGAGGCCTTACAAAATTTTTAAAAAAATAATTGACAATTCCGGGTTGGATTGTTAGTGTAGTGCTAAAACGATATATCAATGGATTATTCACTGGATTACGATCGTATGACGGCAACCATCAAGGATGTGGCACGGCGGAGCGGCTATTCGGTGTCGGCCGTCTCGCAGGTATTGAACAACATGGCGGGCGCGCGTCTTAGCGACACAGCCAGGGGAAAAATCGCCAAATGCGCCGCGCGGCTTGCATATCGGCCTCATCCGGTGGCGTTAGCGCTGAAGCGCCGGCACGGGTTCGCCGTGAGCCTGATATTGCCTGATCTTTCCAATCCCACTTTTCTGAATATTGCCGCCGGAGCGCAGGAAACCCTCGCGGCTCAGGGCTACGAGGCTTTGATTCAGCATTATGGGCGCGATCCGGAACGGGAAATGGCCCTGCTAAAGCAGGCCGTGGAACGCCGGGTGGAAGGGGTCATAATCCTGGCGATGCATGAGGCGAAATATTACGGTCAATATGCTTGCCGCCTGCCGCTCGTTTGTCTTTCGGGATTGCGGCATGGCGCTAAAGACCCACGGCTTGACAGCGTGGCTTTTGATCTGGCAGACGGTTTTTGCAAGGCAACAGAATATTTAATTGAACTGGGACATACACGCATCGGATTGTTGAATCGGCGTTTTGACCGGTTGCTGATCAGCAGGAGAAGGGAGGGATATATCAAGGCCTTGCGCGAACATCGGATTAAGCTCGAAACCGACCGGATTTGGGAGATTGACGGATTTGGCGCGGAAGCCGGCCATGCATTTGGCCGGGATCATCCGGAGTTTATGAAAGGATTGACCGCCATCCTTGTGTATAACGACATCATGGCGATCGGTTTGATGAAGGCCTTGCGCGAAGCCGGAATAAAAGTGCCGGAAGATATTTCCATCGTCGGCTGTGACGGCATAGAGTGGGGACTTTACAGCGATCCGCCGTTAACCACGGTGTGCCTGCCAACATGGGAGACCGGACGCGCGGCGGCGCAAATGGTCTTGAGGCGAATTAACGGCGAAGGGAACGAGAAGACGGGCCGGAATATCGTCCTGCCGGCCCAGCTGTTGGTCAGGAAAAGCAGCGGTAACTGTAAAAAAACACCATGAAAATATTTTTAAATCATTGTCATGTGGCGCCGGAGGGAACTTTCAGCCGGAGTGACCCGGCCATGGGTTCTTTGCGCGGATTAAGGCAAATGACACGTCAATTGGGCGTAACCAGGGCGGTGGCATTGGCGCCGTTTATGCAGTGCATGCCGAACGACACCTGGTACCAGAACCAGTTGCCCGACGAAGCCGCCTGCAATGAATGGCTTTATAACACGCTTCGTGAATATCCTGAAATGCGGGCTTTTATTACGATCAACCCCAAGAATCCCGAAGCCGAAAAAATATTGGAGCGCTATGCGCGCAAAGGATTTAAAGGGATCAAGCTTCATCCGCCGGTTTTCCAGATAGGATTGGATGACCCCTCCGTGGAGAGTTTTTGCGCCAAGGCGGAAGCGATTGGACTGCCGCTATTGATTCACACCGGCTCGCACGGTTGGCATCCCGAAAGATACCGACCGAGTCTGATCGGCGCGTTGGCCGCAAAACACAAGCGCTTGAAAATCGTCGTGGAGCACATGGGCGGAAGGAATTTTTATGAAGAGGCGTTAGAGATAGTTGCGAAACATGAAAATTGTTATGCCGGCTTGACCTCAACGTTACGGGCTGTAACCGGGAACAACCGGCCGGATGTCTCCGCCGGACTGGAAAACTCCAGCTATCTTGCGCCGGAAAGAATAACGGAACTTATCGCAAGAGTAGGTTGTCGACGCATCATCTATGGCACGGATTATCCCTTCAATAACGCCGCGATGACGGCATCCGATTTGGAACATATTCAAGCCTGGCCGATCAGCGCGGAGGAAAAGGCGTATATCCTTGGACAAACATTGGAGGAATTGCTGGATGCGGAAAAATCATAAGGAAGACAAGATGACATTTCAATTTTTAGGAACGTCGGCGGGCGAACAGTATCCCGGTTTCTGGTGTACTTGCGAATATTGCGCGCAAGCACGGCGGCGGGGAGGAAAAAACATCAGGAAGAATTCATGCGCGATAATTTATCCGAACATCCTGATTGATTTTCCGGCGGAAATATTCATACAGGCGGAACGCTGGGGCGTCTCCATGTTGGACATCGAATATTTATTGATCACCCATCCGCACGAAGATCACTGGCAGCCCTGGCCGCTGTTCTGGCGTCAGCCAGTCCCGGTGCGGAAGGGCCGGTCGGTCAAGGAGACGATGGCGGAATTGGGCGGACCGCGTTTCACGCCGTTGAAAACTCTGCATATAATCGGAAACAGGCGCGTGATGGAAATGGTCAGGGAGTTGTTTGCAAAAATCAATTTGCCAGTCAAAGCGGCGGACATTGAATTGCATGAGGTTGTGCCGTTCAAAGCCTGCCGGTTGGGGAAACTTGAGGTCATGCCGCTAAAGGCCAACCACATGAAAAAGGCCGCCGAGCCGGCCTTGAATTATATTATCAAAACAAATGGACGGACGATCCTTTATGCGCTGGATACGGGCTGGTTTCTGCCGGAAACCTACGAAAGAATCAGGCAGTATCAATATGATATGGTCGTTATCGAGGGCACCTTCGGAAACGGGGTGGACTCGGAAGAACATTTTAATTTCCCGAAATTGGAAAAAGCACGTCAGTTGTTTGGAAAGGATAGGCTCTTAAAACCCGGCGCAAAATTCTGCACCTCGCACATTTGTCCGCATGCCGCACCGGCGCACGACAGGATTGCGCCTGTCTTGCGTCGGAAAGAGATTGTCCTGGCGCATGATGGGATGAAGGTGCTTTTGTAAAATATTGCCGAGATTGAATAACATCGGCCATGGTATATCCGGAGAAAATATAGCGACAGAAAACATGCCCATGAAAGGAAAGATCCCATGACAAAAATCAAGACAAACATGCTGGTTATTGGAATTATTCTGTCGATTTTAACCGGCGCATTCGGGAGCAACGGTCAGACCAACATCAACAACACGGTTAAGGTGAATTCTCCGGACATATTCTGGCTGAAGCGTCCGTTGCATGTGACGGCCGATTCGATGCAGTATATTTTTCTGCCGATTCCAGGTGGAGAAGGGTTGGACCAGGTGCGCAATTTCAAGTATATCCTCGATTTGCCGGAGGGAATAACGCTGGTCAGCAACCTTTATCTGATTGGCGAATCATGTTTTGGTCATCTGTATCCTGTTTGTATTTCGTCGGTAAAGACCATTGCGTTGGATCAAAATACCATGAGACATGAATTCAGTATTGCCGGATTCGGAACCACCGGCATCAACATATGGCTCAGCAGTCCGTATATTCCGGTAATCTCAATAACAGGAACAGGCGGGCAATGGATGGATTTTCACGGAGAAGCGACCGTTTTTGATACTACCAAGGCAATATGGGTGTTGCGCTGGGCAGACTATTTCGCATATCCACGGCCATGCCATGGTGTTGTGGAAGTGGACGATATCGTAGTTCGCCGGAAGTCAAACGGACGGATTGTGTTTGAAGAGCATTTTAACGATGGTACTTTCGGAAAATTTACGGGTGGCAAAAAGAATGGAGTCAGCCTTGAAAAAGAAAATGATAATTATTTCGTGCGCATCAAAACCGGGGATGCGGAAGCGGCAATACAGCAAAGCATTGTCGCTGCCGACACAAACGCCCCGGAACTGCAGTCTTTAACATGGGGCGAAGATTATGAAGTTGCCTGCCGCGCACGGGCCGTGATTACCCACACACCGGATGGAATGCTCCAGATGCCGGTTTGGTTCAAGGTCGGCGTCGGCAGGAAGGAAATGGAAATCAAGGCCCATTATGAATATGACCTTGGCAAAAAGCATTATTCCGCTCCGGAGCAAACATTGCGAGTCATTGTTGATAATGACGTCAAACATCCGAAAATGCTGGAAACGGTGTTGTGGTCGGCGGCTGAAGATTGTATGCATTTCCAAGCTGATCGCGTTCAGGATTACCTTCTTGATCTGACGAAATCTTGCGGGATAAAATTGCATCTAACGACGATCGGCTCTAATCCTTGGAATCCGCGCTATGACGGCAAGGTGAACAAGATGAATTTGCGTGATCCATTTGCCGGAAAAATAAAACAACGCAACATGGACGCCATGCCATATATGGATTGGCCTTATCGGAATATGGGCGTTGATGTATATGCGTCAAATCATCCGAGCGCTCCGGGTAAACTGGCATTCAATGAATATATTAACCAGTTCGGGCAAACGAACAAGGTGACTCATATAGGGCAAGTTTGTCCAACCAGATTATGCAACGAGCACGGTGACTATTGGCCGGCCATTCTTGAAATGCTTAAAGAAGGGGCCCGTATCAATAAATGGGACGGACTGATGTGGGACTTTGAGGTGCCTAATATATTGACTGTTCCCCTTAAACGGAAATGCGAAAGCTGTTTTTGTCCGGACTGCATCGAGGCATTTAAGCAATATACGGGCATCAAGGATATCACTGTGCCGCCGGAGAACCCGGTCATGCTTGAAAAAGACTATCCGTTTCAGGATTTGGCGGAACCGGCGCGTTCGATTCTGTCAAATTATCCGCTGGAATGGCTGAAATTCAAAGGGGATCAAAATGGAAGAAAGTGGCAATCAATGATTGAGGCGGTCCGGGAGGTCAACCCCTCTGCCCGTTTTTACCTGTATTCGGGCAGCTATAGGGCAATTCCGAGCATGGAGGGCCCCTGGCATCACTGCGAATGGTACGGTGTTTATCCCCCGGCGGCCGGCAGGTATGTGGATGTGTTTATGGACCAACACGACCCTATGCGTGGAAAGGGTGGACTGGCAGAAATGAAACTAATGCGCGAAGCGTTGCGGGCCGCCGGCGGCAGGAAAGTGCCGGTATTGAATACTGTGTTTTCGGAAACACCCCACTATCCCCTGGCGAAAAACGATGCCATCCAGTCCGTTGCGCTTACGGAGGCGGATGGATTCCAAATTTATAGTTGGGGTGGTAATTTTGACAGCCAGACATGGTCATCGGTCAGAGAGGGGATTCAGGTATTGACAGCATTTGAAGATTTCTTCCTTGAGGGAACCAGGTTTGATCAGGTTGCCACATTGGACAAACCGCTGGATTTCAGCGTCTGGATCAAAGGCGAAGACCGGGTGGTGTTTATATTCAACAACACGGCCAAGGATGAAAAAGTGATGCTGAAGAACGACTTCCGCGTCAAATACGTCTCAAACCGGGTAACGGCGGAAAACTACGCGACGGGCGAGGTTTACGCGGATCCGGAAATAATCAAGTGCATGGCGTCAGCCTATGACACAACCATCATTCATTTCAAGGCCCGGTAACATATGCTTTGGCTCGGACAACCGAATATTGTTGATATTGCATACAAAAATGTTTGGAGGTGGGCGATCAAGGGTTACCCAATCTGCCGGATCAATTCAAGATCATCGAACAAAACGGCGCCCGTGTTCCGATTTGAGAAACAGCCGGCCAGAATATCCGTTGTTTGAGCCGGCACGGTCGCTTCAACTTCCAATCTCCGCCAGGTCTCCGATCCGGCAACCGATTGACTCCGAATCTCGCCGATCATTTCCATATCCGCATTAAAGAAAAGCATGCCAAGATAGTTCTCGCCGCTCGCCGATTCAGGCCGGACAAAACCGCTCAAACGATACTTCTGTCCCGCTCTACCCTGCACGGAATTGGCCCAGGGAACCCGCCAGCAAGCGCCTTTTTCGGGGGTTTGGAGCAGTTTCACGCATGCTTTGCCACTGCGCGCGGTATAACGGTTCCAAACATGTTGATAGTTAAGAGCGGTCAGATCGTACCATTCCCGGACCCAGTCATCGGGCAGATTTTGCCCCTGCCGGTCAAGATCGAAAGACGGATTTTTCAGCAAATTGACGCCAAGGGACGTTTCGGGAATCGAAGGCCAGCGTTCTTCGCACAGCTTGTAAAGAGTCAATATGCAATCTGCCAGCAACATAGCCGACTGATCGGCGCATACAACGGTTAAATCCTCAGCCTCATCCATTTTTTTCAACTTCACCAACTCACGGATAACCGGCGCCTTTGCGGCGGCAAATCGTCCCAATTCCTCCATGCGGCGCAAAAGCGTCGTTTCCATCTGGTCATCGTCCGAAAACAGAACTTGGGGAACATATCCCCGGATGGAAATCTTCTCCTTGTTCTTGATCTGTTCCATCGCATGGTGCGTTGCGGAATCCGTCACCAGAAAGTGCGGCGGCGGTGTGTTGTCTTCAATATAATGACTGAGCACGCCCGCAAACCGAATCCCATCGCGCAGATTTCCCGTCCGCAGATTGTCCAACGAATGCTTGAAAAATTTCACCACCGCTCGTTCCGAAAATCGTCCATGCTTAAAAGCGCGTTGACAATGTTCGTCCCCCGCCACAAGGGGAATCTTGCCGTCGCTGGCGCTTAATTCCGCGCTCAAGCGAGTACCGTGCGCGTAATAATCCCCTTTGCCTGTGGCTTCATCGAAATCACAATAATGCGACGCATTCCAATCGTGCCGTTCATCGGGGGATCGTTTGAAGCCGGCGCCGGAACGGATAATTTCGCCAAAACACAACCAGTTGAAGTCCGGGTAGTTACTGTAGATTTTAATCCACTTGCGCGCTTCCACCCCAATCCAGGCGGTGACGATGGGCAGAACTTCAAGGGCCGCGGACGTAATCATGCTGTGTTCGGCCCCATCCCAGGCCAGCAGGGGCGCGGCCAGACAGAAAAAAAAGACCGATGTAAAAAAAACGGCCGATGTTTTCATAATGTACCTGAGCGATGTTCGATTTTCTCCGCCTTTTCGAAGGTTTTAATTTTTGCGACAAATTCCCGGTGACTAAGGATCCGTCCTACGAATAAGCCTATTTCCGGACCTGCCCCGCTTGCATGTTCATTATGTTTGTAAGTATAGCATGGAGTGTCCAGCAAAGCCAGTTGAAAGCGGACGGAACATCGCCTGAAAATAACCTTGATAGATTTCGCGCTTATCCGATAATCCTACCCACAGATTCTGCGGAAGGTCCTATAAAGAAAAACACTGGTATGAAATACATTATTTTAATATTTTCCGGTATGGCATGGATACTGGCGGGGATGGAAGCTTTTGCTGCCGGATCGACAAATGCCC
>VSJD01000209.1 GCA_008636095.1 Kiritimatiellota bacterium
CATCTGCCATAAGCAAGGCCTTGAAATGACGGTTTACAGCGGCTACGAGTGCGAGGACACGCATATGCTTTACGGCGTGGACTGGCACAAGCTGGGGCCGCAGGTGGACAAGGGGTATTGCGGCTATGGCCTCAACCCGGCACGGATCGCCGAGACCAAAGCCTGCCTGGGCCAGGCACCGCTGATCGGCGGTTTGCTTACCACCGGCGAACGTCTGCAGGGCCATACGCCGGCGCAGATTCTACAGCAGTTGCTGGCCTGTGGCGGCGGTGTGCTCATCTGGTATGAGGCTGGCTGGGACGCCGGTCTGTTGCAATCGGTCGCCAAGGTCACGAAAATGGTCGCCGGTTGCGAGGACATTCTTACCGCCGGCCAGCGCTGCGACACCTTGGTGACGATTGGCGGCGGCCTGAAGGCCGGCAACCTCGCGGCCTTCCGGTTGGATAACAGACTGCTGGTATTGCTGTGGAACAATTCCGGTAATCCGTGCGAGGCGCGCTTGAAGTTTCCTGAAAAAACGGTCGGACTGACGGAGTTTGCCACCGGCCGGCAACTGCCCGCGCCGCCGTCAGAGACGGTAGTGACGGTGCCGGCGGGCGAGTTTGTGGTCATTACCGCGAAGCTCTGAGCGGCGCTGGGGGAAAAGGCGGTTACAAAAAACGAGTGACCGGAAATCCTGGCACGGAATCAGGAGAACAAAATATGAACGCAGCGCTAAAAAAGGAGAGCGGTATGTATTTAATTAAGGTTGTCTTCTCTGTCTTGCTGTTATTGCATATCCAAAATTAAGGTATAAGTCTTCAAAACAACCCATGGCAAACCGTTCCATAACGAAAGTGATAAACAATCATGAAAAAATGTTGCATTTAATATTTTGTGTCCTTCTTATCTGGCTATTGGGATGTATAAACGGCAAAACGGAGGAAAAAATGGAAGGCGTCAGTTTTATGGATTTCTGCGGTTATCCAAAATGTACCGTACTGTCCAATACTTCTGCCAGAGTCGTATTGGGACCGCACTGTGGCGGACGTATTCTGGAATATTCGCTTAATGGCGTAAACGTTATCAAACTTGATCCGAAACATGATGGCTGGATTTACGTCCCTGGCAAATCGGCGATTGATCCTTACGGTGGACGTTTTGATATCGGCCCGGAGATGGTAATCCCGCTCCATCCTGATCTTTGGGTTGGCCCATGGCAGGCCGAGGCGATTGGCTCAAGGACCGTGCGCATGACAAGCCTGCCGGATAAGCCGACCGGGGTGCAACTGGTCCGGGAATTCGAGCTGGCCAGGGATTCTACCCGTCTGCGCTGCACTCAGATCATCCGGAATATCTCAGAAACGCCAAAAAACTGGTGCCACTGGAGCCGAACACTGGCGGTTGGAGGAGGCATCTGTGTAATACCGCTCACTCCAGATAGTCGTTTCCCTAATAAATATATTATGTATGGACCGGGAACAGTGATGAATTATAAGCCCAACGACACAAATATCACCGTCAGTAATGATTTCCTGATAATCAGCGGCATTCCTCAATTTCCCAAGCTGGGAATTGATTCTTATGCCGGCTGGTTCTCTTATATAATGAAGAATAACATCATGTTCATTAAACATTTTCCGGTGTATCCGGAACGCATCTACAACGAAATGGCCGGCATCACTATCTCTATTTATTATTATACCGACCTCTTCTGCGAGCTGGAACCGATCGGGCCAAAGGAAAACATCAAGCCCGGCGAGTCCGCCGCCTATACGGAAGACTGGTGTCTTGTGCCCTTTGATTATCCCAGGGATGGCAAGATTGATTCAGCCAAAGTAAAAGACACGGTAGAGAAAAATATCCGTTGACCAGATTGTCCTATCGGATTGGCAATTGATGAGGAGTTATGGTAACGCGGATACCGGCCAAAACAGGTCCACACGAAGGCACAGGCTCGGGCCCAGTGCCCCACACCGGAACCCTGTCGCCGAATGGCGATTTTTCTTGACGCCCCTCGTTTGGCACGGTACTCTTCCTCCATTAAACAGGCATTTACGAAGACGTTGCCTACGCCATTAATATGTGTTGCGATAACTACGGGTCGCAGGGTGTATTATCCGTGATCATTGGTAAAAATATAAAGACACCCCAGGGGCGTGAAATGACTAATCTAAATTTTCACCGAACAGCGGATTGTGTCGGTCGAACATGTCTGTTTGCGGTTGTCTGGCTTGTTAGCGCCCTGGCGGTGCAGGCCGCCGACACGCATTACGTCTCAATGCCCGGGGGCTATGGCACGAACGATACTGCCGGCGGCTATACCAACTGGGAGGGTGCGGCGACTCAAATTCAATGGGCGGTGACTGCGGCCGTTGACGGCGATACGGTGCTGGTTACCAACGGAACATATAATCTGACCAACCAGATTGTCGTGACGAACGCAATTACACTGCAAAGCGTGAATGGCCGTGACTTTACATTTATCAACGGCAATTATCCCGCCTATTCCAACCGGTGCATGTTGTTGAGTGATACCAATACTGGCATAGCGATAGTGGATGGGTTTACAATATCTAATGGGTATATTACGACTAGTTCTGGCGGTGGCGTTTACATATTTGGCGGATCCTTGAAAAATTGCCACATTCACGACAATTACGGCGCATACGGCGGTGGTGTTGCTATGGCTACGGTCCCATGGGGGAGACCATTCTATTACGCGAAGCAAGATGTTTTAAATTGTATTATCAACAGTAATCGGGGGGGGAACTTTGGCGGCGCATTAATAGGTGGCGGACAATACGGTGGCAATTGTGGCATGGTAAGCAATTGCGTTATTTCATACAATACCGCAACCACAGCCGGATATCCCGGAGGTTTGGAACTTGGGGAAAAGTCTATGTATAATTCCGAAATTTCCTATAATACCGGACCTATCGGCGGTATTAAGGCCGGCTGGAACGCCAGCATGATCTATGAATGTAAAATTATCGGTAACAGCGGAACTGACTGTGGCGGGGTAAGTTTCTCAAAGGGTCATACCTGGGGTTTGAGAAATTGTCTGGTCTACAGCAACCATGCCACAACCGGTGCAGGTGGCGTTAAGATTTGGATGGAGTGCCGTTATGTAATTAGCGACATCATACGCAACAGCACGATAGTTTCTAATTCCACCGACTCTTCAACTAATGCCGGCGGAATCTATTTTTACAGTTTGGCCAACTCGAACGAGAGTGCCTCAATTTATAATTCCATTGTGTATTACAATTCAGCCGGCGGCCCATATAGCAATGTTTGCAATGGCCTCGGTAGCACTAATATTAATGTTTATAATTGTTGTATTGGGACGACTAACGATGCATTCTTGCCGGCAACGAACGTCAATAATATTATTTACGCCGATCCGTTATTGATTGATCTGCCCGTCGGAAATTGTCGTTTAAGTTCCAGTTCGCCCTGTATCAATGCCGGGATGTTCGAGACCTGGATGACGACGGGTGTTGATCTTGATAACCGCATCCGTATCCGGTACGGGATCGTGGACCTGGGGGCGTATGAGTTTGTCCGCAGCGGCACCATCTACGGTTTCCATTAGCCCGGACATTTTATTACAAATACTGCGGCATCGTGCGGCAAAATGTCGGCATTAATCGTGTTCACATGGCCCAAATCCTTGCCGCCGTAATAGTCAAGGACGCGCGTGTTTTCGCCGAGATTTTGATTGGTAATGACCACTTTCCGGACGACATTTTCCTCGTTGATAATCACAATCAATCTTGTCTGGCCGTCCGTGAAAACCACCACGCTATCCGGTTCAATGCCGGAAACCTTGACCAGGGAAGAATCTTTATTCCGGGTAAGGAACAGCGGCTCGTAATCCTTTACCAGTCTGGATACTTCCGCCAGGGCGTAAAACGTTCTCCCGTCAAGCTCGGTCAGCGTGTAAATCAGCACCCCGCCCGTTCCATCCGTAACCCGCCTTAAAAGGGTCGCTTTGCTTGCATACGCCGGATATATTTGCTTTTTAACATCATAGGGATAAACTATCTCGCCGACAACCAGAGGGGTTTTGCCGAGGGCGGCAAGGGTGTCATTGATTGTTTTTTCGGAACGTCCGTACCCGCACATGGCGTAATCAATCTTGCCGGCCAGCATTGACCAGTCAACCCCATAGCCCTCCTTGGTTCTTTCATCTTGATAACCGCTATAGACCGAGAAGATTGCCTCAGGATTGGCCTTTTTTACTGCTTCCCGCTCTTTTCCGGCTACTAAAGCCATGCGCATGTTCATAAACCTGATCCATTCATTAGGGTAATCCTTCTTGATACTCGCCGAGGTAATTTTTATCGAAGGGGAGATTTGGGAGGATTCTTTGAACTTCTCTAAACAACGGGGGCAGTAGCAGGAAAGATAACCATGCCAGACTCCATTTTCACAATCCCAGTTAACATGGCCTAATTTTCGACTCTTTACATGTTCGCCAATTCGCTCCACAACAAATTCCCAGGCAGAGGAATCCTTATCCAAAAGAAAACTGGTACAAGGGTACCTGTAACTGACGTTGCCTTTATCATCCAATAAGGCATGTTCAGGATGTTGTTTAAGATAGGAACTGCAATCTATGCCATTCCCTCCTGTGGCGTTTATAAGACTGGCATTTCTTAAGTTAATTCCTGCTGGAATCGACTTGCCATATATTATGTCGTTAAATCCGACCGCCGCAAACCCCGCCATTATTTTTTTTGCCAGATCAGGATTGTCCAGCCTGCTCAGCCAGCCAGTCCATAACTGGAAAATATACTTTTGCGGCTGGCCCCCTTTTATGGGCGGCAGAATATTGACGGCCAGTTTCTGGGGCACTTCGGCAATATTGCCGTTTTCCGCGCCCAGGTAATAATAAAATTCGGTTTTGCCGCTCTTGTCCCCCAGTTCCGGGAGCTGAACCGGAATAGAGACAAACTGATATGAGCCGAGCTTGTTGTTGAACGGCAGGTTGGTATTTACGCTAATCTGGTATTTAACGTAATTCTTGCCGTTGCGCGCGACCTTTTCGCTCCCTTTCACGGAACAAGTTGCCCTCTTATAGTAACCGCTGGCTCCGAGCACTTTAAACTCTTCCGGAACTTCAAGATAAAAATTATAATCATTCAGCGTCCTGCCCGCCAGCCCCTCGGGAACCAGGAAAAGCTGCTGGATGCTGTTCCGGGCTATTGATATTCCGCCCTTCTGCCAGTTCGGCCAGAATTTGCTTGTATTTAAAACGATTGATTTGCGGTAATATCCCTTGGCCTTGAATTCACTGCCCGCGGCCGAGGCAAAATTCCAGGCGCCGGCGTTGAAGGCCCTGGCATTCCAATTGCTTTCGGCCGATTCGGAATATTTCCAGGTATTGTCCAGCGGAATAACATGTGTTCTGACCGTAAATCCGCCCTTGAGCGTCCCTTCTGTTTTAATCCCCACTATATTCTCGCCTTTCAACAGAAATCCCTGCTTGTCTATTTTCTGGCCGTTTAAATATATTTCATAGGCTGAATTTCCGGAAAGGTCAGCGGCCAGGGCTGATGATTTAACATCCGAACGATAAGCAGGTGTCCGGTAATATGTTTTCAGATTCAAAGGATTCACTATCCCGAACTGCGCCATAAACTCTCCATCCTTGTCCAGCGCATAATTTAAATCCAAGGCCGTCTTTTCCGATATGTCAAAGTCCTTTAAGGTTCTGGCCGGGACGGACTGGGCGAATTCAACCAGGCTTTCCAGCCGCACGTGAAAATTGGTGCCGGGCGGCAATACCGAGCAATTGAGCGTATTTGATCCGCGGACAAAACCACCGTAGTCCAGATTCCTGACCTGCGGAACCGCTCCCGCAAGAACCATCCGGCCGAAGCCTCCCGGGGTGTGAAAAGCTTTTTCCATCGGCTGCCAGAGACTCCCCTCCTTACCAAAGCAATTATGCCTGCCGATTTGGAATCCGAACGTTTGATCCAGGATCGGATTGATTTTCAGGCTCGCTAAAGGAACCGCGCATTCCACTGTCCAGCAGCCATCGCCGATCTGCGATTTTACAGTCGCTTCACTGTTCCATGTTTTGTCCCTGTTCCCCCACGAATTCGCGCCGGAGCACAGGCCATCATTGACCGCGCCATTGGCATTGATGAAAATATCGTAGAAACTGTTTTTAGCTACATCCGGCTGAAGCAGGACAAGCACCCAATCGTCGGCAAAGAGTTTATCATCGTCATTGGCGCAAACATCTTTTTTAAACGCCTGCAGTTGATTCTGAACGGGGTCAAGGCAACCCTGGGCGCAATGGAAGGCGATATATAAATTTTTCCGGTCGTAACAGATATAGGCCTTGGTCTGTTCCAGCGCCTTTTTGTCGGATGTGTCGGCATTGATAAAAGGCGCAATTTCAACGGAGTTTTGCCAGCAGGCGTCATCCAGCTTGCCGTCAATAACCGGAGCGGCCGGAGTTTTCCCGGCCGCGATCAGGCCGGGCAATGGGGCCGCCACGGCAAAATTACCAAGGACCAGCCATGCCGCGTACGATATGATAAGCATTGATTTTGTTATGAACGCATGCACTTGTTTCCTCCTCCGGATGGTTGGTTTATAAAAATTACATTTGCCTTCAACGATTGGGAATCACTTTGTCCAATTCTATTTCACTCAAATCACTGCGGGTGGCGATGACGATTGAATCCAGTTTTGCGACCGCATCCTTATCGCCGGCTCCGGCGCTGACTATGAAACTTTTCCCGATTTTATACGACAATGGCCCCGTCCTGACCCAAACCCATTTTTCGGCCGCGGGAATTGTGGCGCGCGCAAATACTTCAGTGACGGACTTTCTGTAGATCAGGTCCATGGACTTCATGCTGGCATTATTTACCATAACCCTGAGATAAACATAAAAAGGCCGCCCCGTCTGAGGCAGGGGCACGTTTTCCGCAAGACCGAAATAACTTTTGCCCTCAACGTATGCGCTGCCGCCGGCGCTTTTGTCTTTTACCAGTTTACCCGCCGCGCCGTCGGCCGGATAACGCTCCGCTTCAAACCGGATCGGATCCATTTCAACATCGGGCATTTCCGGAGCTTTTATCATTTCAATTTTGAAGTCACAGATGTTGAGCGTGCCTTCCTGCGGTTTGTCGGAAACAAGCAGTAAATTAGGGCTGAAGCCCGCGGTTTCCGCAAAGAACTCCAATTCAAAATCCTGCCAGTCCGTGGAAAGAATCCGTGTCGGACCATAGACCCATCCGCCCCTGTAAACAGACAACATGCCCCGGCCTTCGCCCATAAGTTTGCAGGAAATTAAATATCGGTTTTGCGGCTCAACTGTTAAATCCGTTTTGACCCCTGCCAGCGTTTTTTTGCCGGGCGTCTTGACTTGCATTACTGTTTTCCGGATCGGCGGCTTAGGTGCGGTTTCCGGGGATCGGACCTGGGCTGGGGTGGGGGTGTTTTTTTTAAATCCCCAAAAAACAAGCAGTTTTTCCTTTAAAACCATCCATTTACTACCGGGTTGTGGGGATTTTGCTGCGCTCTGGTCGGAGGTTGGGACAGGTTCTGGAACAGGAATTTCAACCGATTCAATCGTAATTGTGACTTTAGGCTCCTCGTTATCGTAAGGTTGCCATTTTGAATAATCTGTTGCGATAGGCAGGGGAGCAGCGGCAAGGCTGTTTTGTGAAAGAATAAGAATCAGAAAAAGCAGTTTCACGCTAATTGCCATGGATTGGATTAACTTGCCATTCATTTTATTCCTCCCCGATTGTGACGTGCGACCGGCTATTACAACACATAAATCCCGACCCGCCGCGGGGCGGGCAAATTACTCCTGTTTTTTTTCGACGAAATAGAATGGATCTTCCTGCAATTTCTTATATGCCACATCCCACAACGGTTTGGTGTGAATGATATGCATAGCGCCTTGAAGAAAAGGTCTGCATAGCAGGTGGTCTTTATTTAGTAATGGCTCGATGCGGTCATACCTCTGACGCCATCCAGCAAACCCATGTGTTTTATAAGTTTTGACACGCTCAGTTCCGTCCGGGAGTTTCAACGTATAGGTTATTTCCGGCCCGAATAAATAAGGCGGTACCACGAGTTCCTCGATGGCATGCATCGAGGTGTTGGGACCCAGGCCGCATCCCAGCATGATGATATAACCCTGCTCGTCAGGTAATATGTGAAACGGAGAGTGCGGACCGCAGGGCGTGGTATCCAAAACATGATTTCCCAGCATTCTTTCAGCCAGTCTTCCGATTCCGCAGACAGAATGCGTGGGATGAATGCTTCGCAGCGTCCCCGCGCGAACGCGAAAATATTCGGGCAGCGTCCCCACGCATGCGGGCGTCAATTTTACATCAAATACCGGCTGAGTCGGCGTAATATGTTTATAGCTCAAGGCCGGCATCAACAGGGTCCCTTCGGTCCCCAACACCTCCAGGAGAGCTCGAATGATAGCTTCAGCTCCTCCGGGCACATTTCCCAAGGGCCGCAGGGCCGCATGAACAAGAACAACCTGCCCTTGCTTAACGCCCGCCTTCTCCAAAGCCATGGTCATATCCGAAATATATGTCGATTCATTCATCAATCAAACCTGAGTTTTACTTGAAAGATAACCAGTTTTGCGGCCTGCGTAAAGAGGAAAATCGGCGCATCTGGTGCATCAAAAAAGGGTGCATCAAAAAACGGCTTGAGCCCCGTGCGCATTAATCATATACTATTTTCATTACCCACAAATAGCTGTTTTTGAACCATGCCTCCTTTCCCATGAAACAAAAGACTTCTGCAAAATACGCCGCGTGAGGTCACGCGGCCTACAAAGTCCTTGTTTTTTGTAGGCCCACTCACCGAGTGGGCGCGATTTCAGGTCATTTTGCAGAAGTCTTATGAAACAACGTTGGCTATGATGAGCACGCGGGTTGATTTAACGCTTTCCATTCCCGCCCAACCGGCGGATGGCACCGCCGTGGTCACGCCGGAAGAACTGCGCATTCAGAATTACACGGGCATGGTTTACCACTTCCGGCACGACAGTATGGCCGGAACCTATATTGATTTTCCGGGGCACATCAAGGAAACCGCGGACGGGTTCGATGCCGCCAATTACCCGATGGGAAAATTATTCCGTGTGGAAGCTACCGTGATCCACCTGGACCGTGCCGGGGGCTCGGGCGCCGTGACCGCCGCAGAATTGGCGGCCGCCTGCCCAAAACCGTTCCGGGGACAAGCGCTCGTGCTGAACGCGCTCGGCGCGCGCCGGTTTGATGCAATTGAATCCCGCAGTGTCTGGCTGGGCCGGGATGCGCGCCGCTGGATTATCGAGCGCAACATTCATTTGCTGGTGTCCGATATTTATGAATCGAAAACGCTGGAGGGTGTGTTCCTGGATTTATTTGGGGCGGGCATTACCACGGTTTGTCTGCCGATCAATCTGTCGGCACTGACAACTCCTTATGTGCGGCTGACAGCTTTGCCCGTGCGGTTTGAAACGGTGACCCAATTGCCCTGCCGGGTTGTGGCGGAGTTGATCCAAGCGTAAAGCAGGTGATTTTTATCGCAAAGTAGAAAAGTAGATCGGAATTATATCATGATTCAGCAAGCTGAGATCGAAAAGGGATTAAAAACAGCGGGGCTCAAGAAGGGGGCCACGGTTATCCTGCACAGTTCGTTGGCCAGTCTGGGCCAAGTGGCCGGCGGTGCGGAGACGGTAGTGAACGCTTTTCTCCACGTGCTCGATTCGACCGGCACGCTGGTGGTGCCGACGTTTGGGGCTCTGGGCGCGATTACCGATGCGGTCAAGGCGCACCCAAAAGCAGTGCAGAGTCTGCATCCGCTGGCGGGTGTGGCGGCAATTGGCGCCAAGGCCAAAGCGATCTGCCGGGATCATTGGCAAGCCGGACTGGCGCACGAAAAAGATACGCCTTATATGCGCATTGCGGAACTGGGCGGCTATGTCTGCCTGCTGGGCGTGGACCAGGACCGCAACACCATGCTGCACTCCGTAGAG
>VSJD01000210.1 GCA_008636095.1 Kiritimatiellota bacterium
GAAGTTTTGCGACTGCCTTATCTCAAAACCACGGCCGCAAAAACCTTCGATACGCCTGGGGGCCAAGTCACCAAATCGTGGCCTTTCTTCCCCGGTCCGCATCGTGATTTTATCGGGCTTGACCGGCTGTTCCGGGAAAGTTTGCCCGCCTCTGGCGGCGCCTTAGGCGATCAGGGCGGTAAAATGAAAATCGTCCGGATCGGTCATGCCGTGGTGCGGCTGATTAAAGGCCGGGATCTGATGGAGCTGGCCCTGGAAGCGGGCCGGCAGGATCCGGCCTTTGTGCTGTGCGCTAATCCCAACTGCGCCGATTGCGTGGCGCAACGCGCCGATCTATGGCGCGCCCGGTTCGCCGGCGAATCCTTCCACCTGGCGGTCTCCACACTCTTGGCTGGCCGCTATCTCCCCGAAATCATCGAACAATGCGCCCGGGCCGGTATCCGCGGCGTTGAGCTGGATATCTTGGAAGGGATGCCGGTGGAATTAATGGCCGCCGACAAATTGAAGACGACCGTGGCGGCCTTGCGGGAAGGCAAACTGGAGGTCACGGCTTTGCGCGCCCGGGCCGTAGGGATGAAACCGAGCGTTTTGATCGAGCGAGCGCGGAAGTGCGGCGTCGCTCGCGTCGTATTGCCGCTCGCGGAACGGGCGGAGGAGGCGCTGGCTGCGGCACGGGACCAGGGCATCGCGCTGTCGTTCTTTAATACGATGTTCGATAGCGAACAAACATCGGCCATGCTATTGCGTCTGAAAGGCAAAGGATGGAATCCCGGTTTCACGTTCAGCGCGACAGGGTTTGCACGGCTGGGGGAAAAGCCTTTTCTCGGCAGTTACAAGAAGAAACTACGGCGGTTTGTGGACCAGCTCGATGTGGAAGATTGCCTGTTCGACGGTACGCCCCAGCCGCTGGCCCATGGAAATGCGGAAATCAAGGAGTTGATCTCCATTTTGCGGTGCGCCAGTTTTGACGGCTGGCTGGTGCTGGGCGCCGGAAACCGGGGCTTGGGCAGTCTGAGCGAGATGGCGGGGCGGTTTGTGGGATTATTGGACGCAATGTGAGATGGTCAATGGTAGATGGTTAATGAAAATCAGCAATCAACAATCCGAAATCCGCAATTAAAAGATAGCTGGCCGCAAAAAAGCATAAAATCGCCAGTTTAATCCTTTTTCCCCGCCATTCTGCATTCTGCATTCTGCATTCTGCATTTCTTCCGCTGCCTGGCGGCAAACTCCGGCGCTTCCTTGATGCATTCAGCCAGTATTTTCATGGCTTGAACGTAATGGTTCTTGCTTTCCTGCTTATGTTGCGGGTCAATGGACGACGGCGCTGGTCCCACCTCCGGCCAGCCGGATGCTGTCAGGTTGTCAGGTGGAATCGTTTTCTGCTCCCAGTTGTAGAACAGCCGGCCCCAATCGCTTTGCAGGGCTTTTTGGAGCAGGGCCTGGTGCGTGGGATACCAGAAGAAGTCGTGATAAAGCACGCTGGCAATATAGGCCCAGGGGGCCAGCACGGTTTTTAACGACCATTCCACGGGCTTTTTCAACGGCCCCCAATAAATTTTATGTTGCATGCGGCTGGCAAGGGTCATCTTCCGGAAGGGACCGATGAAGTGCCAGTTCTCATTGGCCGCCGCAGTGTCACCGATGATCTGAATATCGCGCGGATCGCCGCATCCCAATCCCTGTTCATGGGCCAGGCGGATGAATTTTATATCGCGCAAAGGATTGAAGCCCATCAGCTTGGCCGCCACGGCGTCAATGGCCACCTGGTCGTCCGAGGCCAGAATGACGTTCTTGGTGTAAGGAATCATGCAGCGCGGCCCCGGACCGTCGCCGGCAAAAGTGCCGTCCATGACGGCAAACACGCCGCTATGAATTTTTTTCTGAATCCTCAGCAAGTCCACCAGGGTCTCGTGAATCACCGGGTGGGTCCAATGGCGCCGCTCGTTGAGCAGGCCGCCAAACGCGTTTTTCATGGCGCCCGTCGTCGTGGTGAACACATGGGTTTTAATCGTCGGCAAATGAATGATGTTCTCCCCGATGAAGCGTTTTGGGATCAGGAACCCTTCCGGATAGACCTGGTTCAGGCAGATAAACTTGTCCGCCAGGTCGCCCACGGCGTCGCGAATATGAATCCATTCAACGTCCGGCTCATACAGGTGTACGTTCCGGAGACCGTGGGCCTGGATTACGTTCACCTGCTTGTTTTCGCGCTCGCCGAGGCGGGCATCAATAACCACCGTGCGATTATGGCAGGCGTGAATTTTTGCGGGATCATAACCATCCTGCTTGAGCGCGCGAATGACCCCTTCCAGTTGCCAGGGTGTTGTGGAACTGCCCGGAAAGAAAAAATGCCAACTGATGTTGATCTTGAGCGCCGTTTCACTGGTTTTCGGCAAAACAGCCTGGTACCCGGCCAGGTTCAACAGGCGGTGATAATCCTGCAGGACCGTGGCCGGCGTGGTCCGTAAAATAGCAACTGTTGATTTTTGGGCGCTCATAAATGGAACCATAGCAGAAACCGGGTGGCAACTTCAGTTTTCTTTAATTTCAGTCTCGCCGCGTCCCGGCGTCATTCCGGGATTTGCCAATCTTCCGGACCAATGGCAACGGGCAAACCCAGCCGCACAGATTCCAGCAGTTTCAAGGCGATCAGGTTGACCGGCACCGCGCTCTCCACATCGTTGGGATTCTCGCCTTTGCCTTCAATATGATCGAGAAACCGGTCCATGTGCGCATAATGTCCCTTGTTGACATTAAGCCAACGCGGTTTCTCGCCAGCCTGCTCCGCGCGTTGGCGTTCTCTATCTTGCTCATGAAAATAGCCGGTCATGCCCTGCTCCGTGGCCCAATTATACCCCTCTGCATAGGGGAAGGTTTGCAGATTAGGTTCGCCCTTCAGTCCGCATTGACGGACTTCGATATGTTGATCCATGGCAATGGTAACATTATGAACCGTGGCTTCCATCAATTCCTTGGGATAATCAAAATGACCGACCATCGTATGAAACACGGTCGTGATGGAACCATCCGCAAACCGCAGGATCATCGTAAAATTACCGCGGGCAGAACCCTCGGCAAATACCCGCACCGGCCGGCTGGGGTTGAACAACAGCGCCAGGTCAATAAAATGCACCATCTCTGCAAAGAAAATGCCCTCTTCATCCCGGAAGATCCAGCCCTTCCAACTGCGGATATCATCGTTCACCCGGATCAGCAGCTGTATCTGCTTCTCTTCCGCAATGTGCTTGCGCTCTGCCGGCCGATCCACCGCCGGAGGTGTCGCGGTCTGGGTCTGCCATGCCTTATCCAGCAAACGCGTGAATTCCAGGATGGCCGGACTGGAGCGCCGGTTATGTCCCACGCAAACCGGCACTTTTGTTTCCCGACTGGCATATACAATGTCGAACATTTCCTTGCGGGATGGCGCCAGCGGTTTTTCCGTATAAACCGGCTTGCCGTGACGTAACGCCGGAATAATAACTTCCCCGCGGATATTGTGCTGAGTGCCCAACACAATCATGTCGATATCTTTGGCGTCTACCACCTTGCGCCAGTCGGTTTCCGCCCGCTGGGCACCGAATTTGGCGCAACACTGTTCCGCGACTGACCGGTTGATATCGCAGGCGCAGACCAGATCAACCCGGGGGTTTTTTTGCGCATTGGGGAAATGTGTGCCCTGTGACATGGCGCCGCACCCGATAATGGCCATGCGATGCTTTTTCATGATTTTTCCTCAGTATTAATCGAGTCAAAATAACGGTCATGATGACGGTTTTGGTTTCTGCCCGGAAAGATTACTCGGATACGCGTAATAATCCATGATTTTCTTGCCGTACGCATTCCACGGAAACGCGTTCAGCGCCTTTTCAAACACTGCGGTGATCGTTTGGCCCCTGACCGGTTTTTTCAGGACCGGCTTGAGCGGCGGGATATGCCGGTTCGGACTATCGAGCAGATTCAACGTCAACGGTCCCTTTACCCGATACGGGGGGATAGTCCGGCGTCGTTTAAGCCCTGTTTTTACGCCGGCCTCTATCAAAGCCTGTGCCTTTTTCGGTAGCATGGACCGGCAGACAAAAGGCCCATACGCATGTTTGACCACGGCCGTCTGAATCGCCGGGTTTTTGGTCTGCACTTCTGCGGTAATGACCTGATCGCCACTCACAAAAACGGTGGGGACGCCCAGGTCCCCTGCCAAGGCCATGGCCATTGAGGCCTCGCTCATATAAATCTCCCCGCCATTGACCTCCCATTTGGAATGCGGGCAGACGCCATTCAGATCGCCGCCCATGGCGTGCATGCCGACCAAAACAAGAGCGTCAAACGTATCATCCAGCGAAGGCAGCCAGGCCGGGAAATGGTTGGCGCGCCCATGAATGATTTCGCAGCCTTCTTCCAATTCTTCAAAGAGAATGTTATAGGCGGCCCCATGGTTGTCATTCACGTAAATCACATCCGCGCCGCAGGTTTTAGCCGCCCGGATGGCGGCACTGACCTCGCCTGTCAAGAGCCGGTACATCCGCAAACGGTGATTATAATTTTCCAACGTTGTTGTTTGACGGTCTTCAAACGACGCGTATCCCGCCACGCCTTCAATATCCGTCTGGATATACACTTTCATCGCCGGTACCTCCTTAGTGTTTTTCTTCTGCACGTCGGCCGCGCTTTTCAAAGCCGGCATTGGTCACCCCTTGACCGCGCCTGATGAGAGCCCCTTGACGAAGAGACGCATGGTGAAGACGAAGATCAGGACCAGGGGGATGGACGCGATGCAGTAGGCGGCCATCAGAGGCCCCCATTGGCGGTCGTATCCTGAGCTCAGCGACATGAGCCCGATGCCGAGGGTGTAGAGCTTCTGATCACGCATCACGAGCATCGGCATAATGAAGTCGTTCCAGGTACCGATGAATCGAAGTATCCCCAGAGTGGAGAGGATCGCACCCGACATCGGGAGCACCACGTTCCAGATGGATCCGAAGTCTCCGGCTCCGTCTATCGAGGCCGCGTCGAAGAGATCCTTGGGGATATCCTCGATGAAGTTTTTCAGGACGTAGACGCACATGACCTGCCCCCCGGAGACGGAAAGGATAACGAGGGCCGTAAGCGTGTTCAAGAGCTGTAAGTCCCGCAGTAGAGTGAAGAGGGGCACAAGCGAGGCCACCCCAACCATCATCATTACGCCGAGAAGCAGGAAGAACAGGAATTCGGAGCCAAAGAACTTATATCTTGCAAACACGTAGGCGGTTATGGTCGCGAATGCCAGTGTGAGGACGGTGCTGAAAACGGAGACGACCACGGTGTTGGCGATGAAGTCCCTGATGGCCAGCCAGCCCACCTGCCAGTTCGCCCAGTGGAACGGGGCCATGGGAAGCCACAGGTTGTTCGTGAACTGCGCGTTGTCCTTCAGGGATATCTGGAGCATCATATATAGCGGGAAGAACGCGAAGAGCAGTACGAAGAGGATCAGCGTGTGCCTGCTCATCTCGGCAAACATTGACTTGGATTTCATTCCGGATTTGGCGCTCATTTGTCAATCCTCACGAACTTCTCATTGATTATTGTAAGGCCCATGATGATCAGGAATACGATCATGCCCAGGGCGCAGGCGTAGCCCACCCGTCCCTCCATGAAGGCCATGCGGAACATGTAGAGTCCCGGAACGTTCGCCACCCCGTTGGGACCGCCGAACTCATTGCACAGAAGCAGTATTTGCTCGAAGCCGCCCAAGGTGCCGATGATCATCAGCACCATCGTCAGGCGCACCTGTGAGAGGATGAGCGGCAGTTCGATGGCGAATACCCGCCGGAATGCCCCGCAGCCGTCGAGATCCGCCGCCTCGTAGACGGAGTCCGGTATCCCCTGTAGCCCCGCCAGGAAAATGAGCACCGATACCACCCCGACCCACGGGAAGCCCATGAAGATGATGCTCGGGATCACCAGGTAGGGCGACGCCAGCCACATCGGCGGCGACGAGATGTCTATGATGCCGAGGGCATCGAGCAGGCGGTTCAGCGCCCCGACGTTCGGCTCGTAGAAGAATCTCCACATCAGTATCATTACCACCCCCGGAATGATCATCGGAATCACGAAGAGCACACGGTAGAGGTATTGGCTACGCTTGCTTTTCAAGTGGAAGATCGCGAGGGCCACGATAATTGACGGGATCATCTTGACCATGTTCGCCACTACAAATATCAGAATGATGAAGAAAGCCCAGAGCAACCGTTTGTCGGTCAAGGCTTCCATGTAGTTCCCGAGCCCCATGAACTCCCGGTGCAGGGCGCCGTCCCAGTCAAAGAACGAGTAATAGAGCCCGGAGAGCGCCGGGTAGTAGCAGAACAGGCCTACGAGGATTATCGTGGGCAGGATCAGCACGTAGCAGTTAAGGCGCCTTTTAATTGAGTCGCTAAAGCTTCTCCACATTTAAACCGCCTTGTTTTTATTGATGACAGGGTTTTCTGCCCACCCCGTCATTCTTTCCCTTGCGGCGCCGCCCCATGGATGGCGCGTATGGCGTTGAGCCCTATGATCTGATATTCGTAAAGCTCCTGGAGCTGTTGGATCAACTCTGGCGGAGACTCTTTCTTGAGCGTGATAGCCTCTTGCCGTCTTGCGTCAATCCTGTCGCGTAGCTCCTCCAGCTTCGAGAGCCGCTGGAACGATTGCACCGCATACCGGTCATAGTCCTTCGGCGCGTATTCCGCGTATGTTGATTCCAACTCGTTGATGAACTCGCCGTAGCCGTAGGTGCCGCCTGTATAGTTCTGGAGGAGGCGCTTGAATTCTACATTAACCGCGGACGACAGAAATGCCGGCCAGATAGACTTTCCACGGATAAGCGGCTTGAAACCCTTCATCTCCGGTGGAATATCCGCCCCCATGACTCCGGGTAACCAACAGGGGCCGGCGTTGAATACCCCGTTGTTCTTCCGGGTAGTTAAGAACTGGAGGAAGTCTATGGCCAAATCCTTGTTAGGCGTATCCGCCACGGCAAGCGACATTCCCGGCTGTAGTAGATTCTCACCCCAGGGGCCGCAATAGAATCGCCCGGCGGTTGGATCGTCCTTTCCTATCAGCGGGAAGGGGAAGTCCCCAAGCTCGAACTTGCAACTCTGCACCATCTGACGGCCAAGCCACGAACCGCAGAAATAACAGGCGCCCTTGCCTTGGATGAAGAGATAGGGGGCGATGTCAGAACTTAAGGCGTTTGCCCCTTTACCCCAGTAATCCGAGGATTTCTTCATCAACTCCATTAAAGCTTTCATCCGATCGGTGTTGAACTTGACGTCCCCGCAGAGGAAGCCCCGGTAGAATTCGAAATACGCCACCCCCCCATCATGGTTGTAGTCAATGGAGTTCTCCAGCGTCCAGAACATCTGGGAGAAAAATTTGATGAAATACTGAAGGCCGGTGTCGCCGCTGATGTTCTCCGCCACAACTGGAATCACGCCCTTTTCCTTGAGCTTCTCGCAAACGGCGAAGAACTCATCCATGGTTTCAGGTAACTTGTTGGATCCGATAGCCTCCCGGAGCATATCCTTGTTGCAGTAGAATCTCATCG
Source organism: Kiritimatiellota bacterium (assembly GCA_008636095.1). Lineage (GTDB taxonomy): Bacteria > Verrucomicrobiota > Kiritimatiellia > JAAZAB01 > JAAZAB01 > VSJD01. The sequence continues at coordinate 7,565 of VSJD01000210.1, forward strand.
TGTAAAGGGTGTTCGGGATCGTGAAGTAGTCCAGCAACTCGGGCTCCCAGCTCCCCATCATTCCCCCGTAGAACGTGTCCTTCCATGGGATTTCCTCCAGTTCGTTCCCCTTGTTGTAGGGGTTCGGCTTGTCAACGTAGTCCGAAAGCCCGGCGAAGTAGTTGGCCAGGTATGGCCTGAAGCCGCCATGATATTCCATAATGTCGGGCATGGTTCCGGCGATGATCTGCGTCACGCACCAGCGGACGTAGGCGTCGCCCGCTCCAACGATGATCTGCTGGCGGACCTCCACGTCCGGATGGAGTTTCTCGTATTCCTTGATGACTTTGTCCAGCGCCTCCCTGCAGCCCCGCTCCCCCTGCCAGTGCGCTAACAGCAAGGTCCGCTTCCCGGAGGGCTTCAGGTCTCTATGAATATTCAGCGTGAGCCACAAGCAGACAATGAAACCAAACGCCAGCAAGAACAGCGCAATCCAGTTTTTAATCCTTTCGAACTTCGCGTTCACTTCACCGCCTCCCCTGCCTTGCTTTCGCCGACCTTTGGAGCCTTCGCGCCTTTTAATTTCCCCTCAAGTGCCCCAATCCGTTCCAGCGCCACGAAATAGTTATAGTCGGACTTGGTCGGCGACGCATCAACAATTTCCCGATACCATTTCAGGGCGTTCTCGGGATTTCCTTTCTTGAATTGATACAGGTAGGCCAGCCGGTAGCGGAGCGTCGCCTTCATGTTATGGCTCCGGATCCCATAATTCATGGCCTTGAGGCCCGACTCGATTGCCATGTCGTAGTCGTCAAGATATGCGCAGGCAAACTCGCTCAGCTCCGCCGCTACCACGGCTTTCAACGCTGAATTCGGGAAGCGCTGGTCGAAGTCCTTAAGCCTTTCGACCGTCGCCGCCGCAGTCTCCTTGTTCAATTCCTTGGAATAGCTCATCGCCAGCCAGAAATAAGCCTGGTCGGCCCAGATGCTTCCTGGGAATTTCTCGTAGACCGTGCGGTAGTGCATCCGTGCCTCATCCAGGTCGTGCTCGCGGTTGTTGCCGATGAACTCCAGGCAACGCGCCAGGTTGAAATGCGCCTGTGCCGCAAGCGGATCATCCGGCCAGAGATTGAGGAAGTTCAGGTAGGCTTCACCGGCTTCCGCACTGCGGTTTACCTGGCTGTCGAACTGGTAGTCCGCCGCCAGCTCCAGCATCAGATTCTTCCGCTCGGCCTCGTCCAGGGATTTCCTCTCAAGCTGCCTCCTGCACTCCTTGGCCGCCTGTGCATACTCGCCCTGCTTGCGGAGCTTGTGAATCTTCGCCAAGCCGTCTTCAGCGGACAAGCCCGTATTCCCGGCAAGAAAAACCAATGCCGCAAGCAGAGCCAGGCAAATATACGGTCTTGTTTCAATCCGGCAAAAGCTCATTCAACTCCTCCGCTCCGGGCTGACGACCGTATTCAGAAACCTCAAGAACGCTCCACGCTCAATATGCTGATCTGTTGTCCGTCATCCCTCGTCTGTCCTCTGCCGATCACGCCTTCCGGCTGGCGGCTTCCTTGATCAGGTTCATGCCGATGACTTCGCGCTGAATCTGGTTGGTGCCTTCATAGATTTGCGTGATCTTGGCGTCGCGCATCATTTTCTCAACGGGGTATTCCTTCATGTAGCCGTAGCCGCCCAGCACCTGGACGGCGTCGGTCGTGACGCGCATGGCGGTGTCGGAGGCGAACAGCTTGCACATGGCGGAAATCTTGCTGACGTCCTTGGCGCCGGTGTCAATGTAACGGGCGGCGGCATAGACCAGTGCGCGGGCGGCCTCGACCTGGGTGGCCATGTCGGCCAGCATGAACTGCACACCCTGGAAGGAGCAGATCGGCTTGCCGAACTGGCGGCGCTCGCGGCTGTATTTTACGGCTTCGTCCAGCGCGCCGGCGGCGATGCCCAGGGCCTGGGCGGCCACGCCCGGGCGGGACATGTCGAAGGTCTTCATGGCCACGATGAAGCCCAGGCCTTCCTTGCCGAGGATATTGGCTTTCGGTACGCGGCAATCCTGGAAGACAAGTTCCCGCGTGGCGGAGGCGCGAATGCCCATCTTGTTTTCCTTCTTGCCAAAGGTGAAGCCCGGCATCCCTTTCTCCACGATAAAGACGCTGGCCCCGCGCGAGCCCTTGGATTTATCGGTCTTGGTGACGACCGAGTAAATCTCGGCTTCGCCGCCGTTGGTGATCCATTGCTTTGTGCCGTTGAGGATATAATCGTCGCCGTCCTTGGTGGCCGTGGTGGCGATGGCGCCGGCGTCACTGCCGGCATTGGCTTCCGTCAGGGCGAAGGCCGCCAGGGACTGGCCGGAGGCGATGCGCGGCAGGTATTTCTGCTTCTGCTCGTCGTTCCCGTAAAGGATGATAGGGAAGGTACCCAGCGCCGTGGCGGCCAGGCTTAGCGCAATGCCACTGC
>VSJD01000208.1 GCA_008636095.1 Kiritimatiellota bacterium
AGACCTTGGATAATTCCTCGACGGCGATGCTTAAGTCCATGACCCCGCCACCCAGTCCGCCGTATTTTTCCTCAATGTAGATCCCGCACAAATCCGCCTGGGCAAATACCTTCAGGATTTCATGTGGAAACTCGTTGGCTTCGTCGTAGTGCTCGCGGATCGGCTTCATCTTTTCCTGGGCCACCTGGCGGCACAAGTCCCGGATCATTTCCTGCTGTTCGGTCAGACCATAGTTCATGGAACTTTTCTCCTGTGGGTTTTGACTGCTCATTGAAAGGCGGCATTATAAACAGAGCACGGTTGATGGTCAATGGAGAATGGAGCATGTGCAATGGAAAATGGTCGGCGGCTTTCCTGTTTTCCCATTAACCATAAACCATTAACCATTAACCATTCTTCGGCATGGCGGCCAAACGCTGTTTCAGGCGGGTGCGGCGTTCGACGGTGCAGTTGTTGTGGATGGCGATTGACACCGCCTTTTTCGAACCAACCAGACACACTAGTTTACGCCCCCGCGTCAGCGCGGTATATAGCAGGTTGCGCTGAAGAAGCTTGTAATGTTGGGTTGTCATCAGAATTACCACGGCCGGATGTTCACTGCCTTGCGCCTTGTGGATGGAACTGGCATAGGCCAGGCTGAGTTCATCCAGTTCGTAAAGCTGATAGGTTACCCGTCGGCCATCGAAATCTACCTCGACTTCCTGGTCCTCGGCGGAAATCGTCCGAATCTGCCCGATGTCCCCGTTATAGACGTCCTTGTCGTAATTATTCCGCATTTGCATGACGCGGTCGCCGGCGCGGTATATGCGCCCGTAACGCGTGACTGACTCGCCCTTGGGATTAAGCACGTCTTGCAGGATTGCGTTCATATTCTCGGCGCCCAGTTGGAATCGGCGCATGGGCGTCAGGAGTTGGATATCCGTACGCGGGTTCAAGCCAAACCGTTGGGGGATGCGCTTGGTGATCAGTTCGATGGCGGCGCGGATGACTTTGTCGGGATCGTTTTCATCCACAAAATAAAAGTCGGAATCGTCGCTGGCCGGCGGCACTTCAAAAAACTGGCCCGTGTTGACCCGATGCGCATTATGCACGATCCAGCTCCGCGCGCTTTGCCGGAAAATAACGTTCAGCTTGACTGAGGGTAGGGCGCCGGACGCAATCATGTCCCGTAACACGTTGCCGGGTCCCACACTGGGTAACTGATCGGCATCGCCCACAAGTACCAGCCGGGATGCGGGCGGGAGGGCCAGCAGGAAGGTCAACATCAGGCTGACATCAATCATCGAAACTTCATCCAGGATAAACACGTCGCCGGCCAGTGGTTTCGCCTGGTTGTGATCGAAGCGGCCTGTGGCCGGCATGAATTTCAGCAACCGGTGGAGTGTCATGGCCGGGTGACGGGTGGCTTCTTCCATGCGTTTGGCGGCGCGCCCGGTCGGCGCCGCCAGGCACACATTCAAGCGCTTGGCCGCAAACATGTCCACTAAGGCGCGAATAATGGTGGTTTTACCGACTCCGGGCCCACCCGTGATGATACTCACTTTTTCCATCAGCGCCAATGTCAGGGCCTGGACCTGGCCGGGTGCAAAGGTGATGCGCATTCGTCCGGCGGCCCATAGAATAGCTTTGGCGGTCTCTTCCGGCATCCAGCGGGGTGGGGTTTTCAGCAGGCGCGCGATCTGCGCGGCAATTCCCGTTTCGGCATAATACAGCGAGGCCAGGTATATGGCGGTATCTTCCTCGATCAATGTCCGCTTGCCGAGTTCGAGCGCCAAAGCTTCTTCAAGCACGGCGGGGGGAATGGTCAGCAGTTGCTCCGCCGTGGCCAGCAAATCCTCGCGCGGGCAGTAGCAATGGCCTTCATCCGTCAGCGTGTGGAGCGTGTAAACGATGCCGGCTTGGGCCCGTACCACCGATTGTGGCGGGATGCCGATGGCCATGGCGATTTTATCGGCGGACTTGAAGCCAATGCCCCAGATATCCGCCGCCAGCCGGTAGGGGTTGGCGCGCACCAGGGCGATGGCGTCATCCCCGTAAGTGCGGTAAATGCGCATGGCCTGTGAAGTGCTTACGTTGTGGCCGTGCAGGAAAATCATGATGTCGCGCACGGCCTTCTGCTCATTCCAGGCGGTCTTGATCTGCTCCCGCCGCTTTTTGCCGATGCCTTCGACCGATTCCAGGCGTGCCGATTCCCGGTTGATAACCCGCAGGGTATCCTCGCCGAATTTCTTAACCAGCCGCCCGGCCAGGACCGGACCGATGCCCTGAATGAGGCCACTGGCCAGATATTTTTCAATGCCCGCGGCGGACTGCGGCTCGACACATACCATCTTGTGGGCGTTGAACTGGAGCCCATGCGTTTTGTGGCGGATCCAGTGGCCTTCGGCCTGCAGGTTTTCACCTGCCCAGATGGCCGCGCACGTGCCGACAATCACGACGCCTTCCCTGTGGCCGGTGGTTTTTAAAACACAAACGGTGTATCCGGACTCTTCCGAGCGATACACGATGTGATCAATGATTCCCGCTATGGTTTCTGCCTGAGTAGCATCGGATGGGGCAGGGGTGGCCATGGGAATTTAAGGTGAGGGGATCGGCAGTCGGAGCGTGACGGCGTTGGAGGTCGTTATAGTTAGACTGTCGGCCGTTACCTCTTCGATTGCCGGCGGTGCTTTGGCTTCTTTTACCGGTCGTGCTTCGGGTGGAGCCGCATTCATGATTTTGCGTTGCACTTCTTGCATAAGCTCGTGCAAAATTTGCAGTTCACTGTCCCGGCTTTGTAACATGTTTTTGGTTTGCGCGTTCTGGGATTTGAGCATATCGGCCAGCGTCTGTTTTTTAGCGTCCAGGTCGGCTATGAGTTGCTTAATATCTGCCTGCGCCTGGACTGTATTGGTGTCGGCGCGGGATGTATTGCTGATTTCTGACTCGCCTGGGCGAAGCGCTCCGGCGGAGCCTGGTTGCTGATCCCGCCTTTGGCGGGACAAGTTCCTGCCTTGCCCCGCGTCTCGCGGGGTTGCCGATCTCTGATCGCTGTCTTCTGTCCCCTGATCTCTGGTCTGAACATCGGGCCGGAGCAATGCGTACAACGATTGCCGTTCCGTGCGCAGTTGGTCCAGCAGGCTGTGGGCAAACCAGAGGCCGCCGCCGATGGCCACGGCCAGAAGCACAAGCAAGAGCATGCTGATCCGGACATACTCGTTGCGCAGGCGCCGGCGTTCGTTTTCCAGCATCTGCTCGAGGAGCTGTTTCAGCATTTCGGTCGTGGGCGAAGGGACGGGCACGGCCGGCAGATGCTCCCCTGCTTTCAGGTGCACCACATCGCTTTCAGCGTCATTAGACATATTCGTTCTTGATCTTTTGGGCGGACGGTTTATATTGATTTGCATTTACCAACAAAATCATGTTGCACGGGTGGCGGAATGGCAGACGCGTTAGTTTAAGGGGCTAATGTCAGAAATGACGTGCGGGTTCAACTCCCGCCCCGTGCACTTTCTTCGCGTTGCTTAGTCTTCCCCGTGTGAAGCACCCCGTGGCAAGCCGCAGGGTATCTTTGCGGAACCCTGCGAAGCCAGGAACGTATTCCTCTCTGTGGCAAGCCACAGGGCTTTCTGGCGAAGAAGGGTGAACGCAAACACTGTCCGCAATATTGCCGTTCGGCGCATGAACTGTCAACCTCTTTAATCGGGAGTGGTCAATGAAAAACGGTTAATGGACGATGATGCAAAAAACGGTGAAATCATTGCCCCCTTCGCTTGTCCATGTTTCATCAACCATTTCCCATTGACCATTATCCATTATTTCTATGAAACTCCTGATTGCCAGCCGTAATCCGCATAAGCTCACGGAAATCCGTGCGATCTTCAACCTGCCCGGCATGGAAATCGTTGGCGCCCATGAAATTGAGGGGCTTCCGGAAGTCATTGAAGACGGCCGGACTTTTCAGGCCAATGCGGTCAAGAAGGCTGTTTCGCTGGCCATGCTGACGAAACTCTGGACGTTGGCTGACGATTCCGGTTTAGAGGTCGAAGCGCTGAACGGCGAGCCGGGAGTTTGTTCGGCGCGTTTTGCCGGTGAACCGGCGAATTACGTTGCCAACAATGTCAAGTTGTTGAACCTGCTGGAAAACAATGAACACCGCGCGGCGCGCTTTATATGTGTCGTAGCCCTTTCAAGTCCTAACGGTCGGGCCCAGATTGTCGAGGGCATTTGTCAGGGCCGGATTTTATGCGAGAGCCGCGGCGAGCAGGGGTTTGGTTACGATCCGCTCTTTATGCCCGACAATTACGAGCAGACGTTTGCACAGATGGACGCCGCACTCAAAAATCAAATTTCACACCGTGCCATGGCTCTCAAGCGAGCCATGCAGACCTGGAGCGAACTGCTGGGCCAGTCGGCCGCTGATTGGCCCGCGCGCCGGACGAAACGGAAGATTTTTGAAAAAGATTAATTTAATGGGGCTTCTGACGCGGCCCGACCGCGCTTCTGGGCGTGGCAAGCAGCCTGTTTTACCCCGCGTATGGCGGGGTCGGGCCCCACCTAAATGAATCCTTTTAAGGTTCCGCGCGTGGGCCGATTTCCACGTGCACAACTGCGTTCGAACCTTCCGGTTCCATCCACAGCGTGCACGATTGGAGCGGGCGGATTTGATCCAGGAGCGTCCGCACGGCCTTGATGGCGTGCGGCATCGACGGTGTGTCGGCCGTGCGCTGACTAAGGCCCCATAGGCTTAACGCCAACTGGACGGTCTTGCCGCCGGCATCAAGGTCCAACCAGGCCAGTCCCGATGTATTTTTGGCCGACATCGCGCCGTGCCAGCCCTCAGGTGTCAGCGGAGTTTCGTTGCCCAGCTTCTGGAACCGTCGTATCAGTTTGGCCAGACTGCCGGCCTGGCTGGATACAATCAGCCAATCGCCGACGAGGGTGTAGGCCGGCCGGTCTTCCGCCTCCAGCGCGGCCAAGGTGTTGTTGCTGGTAATTTCAATCGTCCAAATCGCTTGCGAACCCACGGTCAGCGGGATGGGATCCTGGATGAGACCCAGCCGGTGCCGTGCATTCAGTAGATCGAGTTCGCGGCCAATCATGCGGCGAATGCTCTCCGGTTGTCGCACGCGGATAAAAGCCATGAGGGCCGGAATGCTCAGGCGCAACGGTTTGCGGCCATAGCCGCCGCCGTACTCGCCGGTGAAGAGCGCCAGTACCAGGCCGTTGGTATCCTGTTGAATCCAATCGGATTGAAGGATGCGACGGATTGTCTGGAGCCAGGTGGATTCGGTTGTTGTTGAGCACAGTCCGTCCTGGAGCGTGGGCAAGGGAAGTGCCATGACCAGCGCCGGTAAATTCCCAAGGGCCTGTTCCACGGCGGCGATATTAATGCTGTCTGCGAGCTGAACCTGTCGGTACGGGCTTGGTTGTAACCGAATGGTTGCGGAAAGGCCCTGGTCATCAAAGCGGGTAAGGGCGCCGGTCAGCGTGAATTTTTCCGCGTTGGTACCTTGCCACTGACCCCACGCGACATCAGGGGAAACCGGTTCCGGCATCTTCCGCAATTCGGCCAGCACCCGGGTGGAAGGTATTAATCCATCATAGGCCATGAGCACATAACGAATTGCGGCCGGATCGGGCGACAAGCAGGCCAGCAAAACACCGTCGCCACAGGCGAACGATAGTCGTTGGCCGTCGGCCAGGGGCGTTTGCAGGCCCCACATGGTTCGGCTTCCAAAGGTGCCCAGTTCTTTGATGATAGGCCATTGGCTGCCCGACCATCGGCCCCAATACAGGGCCCAGCGCACGCAAGGGCTCCAGCCTCCAATCCAGGAGACTGCCATCCAAGTGGGCTTACCTGTGCCGCCTGGTGTTGGAAGATAAGCGAACAATGTGTCGCGTCGGGCCAGCTGTATCAGTCGTGAAACCGAGCGGAGTGTGTTGGGATCCGAGGTCTGTCCGGATGTTTCTTCGGTGCCGAGCAAGGGATTCAGCCAGATATTGGTGGCCAGCTGGGGCCAGCGTTGCGCCAGGTTCTGGTGCGAACTGACCAGTGCGGCATCGGCGGGAATGGCGCGATACAAGCTGGCGGGATCATAAGGAATCCAGAATAGGTAGCCGATCACGGCGATAAAAAAAACCGCCAGCGCGCAGGATGTGAGCCATCGTCGTCGCAACATCATACAGGTAACCTTTGTCCCCGAGGGTTTATTAGGATGCGGAGCCGGTTTCCAGCGTACCGACCAGGGCGCGCACCGATGCCAGGTGATGCCGCACAAGATAGGCTTCGATACCTTTGATAACAGCCAGCGTGCATCGGGGCTCGCTGAAGTTGGCCGTACCCACGGCGACCGCTGAAGCTCCGGCGATAATGAAGGCTAATGCCTCTTTGGCCGAAGTAATCCCCCCCATGCCGATTACTGGAATTTTGACGGCCCGTGCCGCTTCCCAGACCATCTTGAGCGCGATGGTGTGAATGGCCGGGCCGGTCAGTCCGCCTGTAATGTTGGCCAGGATCGGTCGCCGCGTTTCGATATCAATCGCCATGGCGGGAAACGAGTTGATCAACGAGACGGCATCAGCCCCGCAGGCTTCGGCAATGCGCGCAAATTCCGCGATTGCCGGCACATTCGGCGAAAGCTTGGGAATCAGCGGTAGGCGGGTGCGCGCGCGCACGGCGGCAATGACCCGCCGGGCCATTTTTTTGTCGGTGCCGAACGCAATGCCGCCATGCTTGATGTTGGGGCAGGAGATATTCAATTCCAGGCCATGCACACCAGGCACCTCGCTGAAGCGTTCGGCGATGGCCGCGTATTCCTCGATCGTGTGGCCCCAGATGTTGACAATTACCGGCGCCTGGTACTGCCGCAGGAATGGGAGATAGTCGCGGACAAAGCCCTCAAAACCCGGGTTCTGCAGGCCAATGGCATTGAGAAGTCCGCCCGGTACTTCCACTAAACGCGGGGTTGGATTGCCTTGGGCGGGCTTAAGGCTGATGCCTTTAACCACGATGGCGCCCAGCCGGTTGAGATCAACGAGCCGGGCAAATTCCGGGCCAAATCCAAATGTGCCGGAAGCTGTCATGACCGGATTCTGCATGACAAGGCCACCGATGCGGATGGAGAGATCTGGTTTCATGGGCATAGTGTGTTTATTCATTCTCAGTGTGCCAGTTATGAGAAACGATTCGAAGGAAAACATCAAACATCGAACATCGAACGCCCAACATTAAAGTGAAGACAGCCATGGTTTTCATTCGACGTTCGATGTTCGATGTTGGGTGTTCGATGTTTGCTTCATTCCGTTGTCCTCCCACACAATATCCCGGCATGCGAAGACCGGCCCCTCCGTGCAGACGCGTGCCCATGCCCACGTTTCCTTGCCGGACGCATCCCGCTTGCGCACTTTTTGCACGCAGGCTAAACATGCCCCCAAGCCACAGCCCATGTGGCGATCCATGGAAATCCAGCCGTCCCAGCCGTTCCGACCGACACGTTTGCAGATTGCTTTTAACAGGCCGTTCGGTCCGCAGGCGAAAAACTCCGGGGTTCGCCCGCGCGGTTTTTTATTGAGCCACGCGTCCAGAATACGCGTGACGAGTCCTTTTTGGCCGGTGCTTCCATCTTCGGTAGCCACGCGCACGTTCCAACCCAACCGCCGGAAATCGTCTGCGCACAGGATATCGTCCGCACATTTTCCGCCGACAAACACAATTCCTTTAACCTTTGTGCGTTGTGCCACCAGGTAAAGCGCGGCCATGCCGTAGCCGCCGGCCACGAGCACAGGCAAACTGTTCTTGCACACGTTGGGATATCCATTGCCAAGCGGGCCTACAAGGTTGACTTCATCGCCGGTGCGCAACGCTTCCATGGCCTGCGTGCCTTTGCCGACGGTTTTATATAAAATCGCCAATCGTCCGGCCTGCGCCCGGAACACGCTGAACGGTCGGCGCAGAACGGCATCCGCCGAAGGCGGCACGCGCAGGTGCACGAACTGCCCCGGCTGGACCATCGGCGCAATTTTGCTGGACTTCAACGTCAGTAGTCGGTATCCGCCTTTGATCAGGCGGTGACTGAGGATGATGGTATTTTCGATGAGCATGGCCAGGGGCTGAATGTTATTATCATGACTTGTGTAGTTGCGCTCCCTTGTTCCCGTTGCGAATGACCGTAAAACGCATTCAGCATGTGACAGGCCCGGGAAGGAGTCAAGTTTTTTTCACATGTATTGAAAGGGCCATTTCCCGCTTGTGTGTTCCCCCCGTCTCAATCTATAGTAAACCATTTACAACTATTTACGTAGCCATGAATGTGAACGGCTACAATTGAGATTAAATATGCAGACCAAACAAATTAATCTCCTGCTTGTCGAGGACAATTCCGACGAAGTGACGTTGATCAAGGAAAAACTGCTTAGCGTCAAAGATATTAGTTTCAATGTGTTTTCGGTTGGCCGGCTCGATCAGGCGCTTGCGCGGCTGGCCGAAGATCACGTTGATCTGGTCATGCTGGATCTTACCCTGCCCGACAGCCGGGGGTCAGATACATTCACTCGAATTTATAGGCGGTTCCCCGAAGTGCCGATCATCGCGTTGACGAGTATGGGGGACGAAACCATGGCTATCCGGTTGGTGCAGGAAGGCGCGCAGGATTATATTGTCAAGGGACAGGGAAATATCAGCGCGCTGGCGCATGCCATACGCTATGCCATTGAACGGCACCATGTGAAACTGTCCAGCCAGGACGCTTTAAAACGCCTGCGCGAGCTTAACGAGTCGAAGTCCCAGTTTGTGGCGGAAGTCTCGCATGAAATCCGGACGCCGCTGGCCATTATGCGTGAATTCGCTTCGCTGGTCCGGGATGAAACCGTCGGCCCACTGAACGAGAAACAGAAACAATGCCTGGATGCGGTGTTGCGCAACAGTGACCGGCTCACGGAACTCGTCAACCAGATACTGGACTTGGCGCGGATTGAAGCCGGTAAGGCTGAACTGCGCAAGACGAAAGTTGATTTGGCGGCCCTGCTGATTCAATTCCGCAACGATTTTCTCCCCGTTTGCCAATCCAAAAGCCAGTCGCTAATACTGGATCTGCCCGAAAACCTGCCGACAGCACATTGCGATGTGTCGAGTGTTCAGCATATCCTTACAAATCTGCTGGGCAACGCCCATAAATTTGCGCCGAAAGACGGCGTTATTCATATCCGGGCCAGAGAAGAAAGCCACTTTCTGCGTGTTGACATTGAGGATAACGGTCCCGGCATTCCCCGGGATGCACAAGACAAGATATTTGAAGCATTTGTCCAGATCAATCGCCAGGATGGTCCCGGGGCAAAGGGGACGGGGCTCGGGTTGAAGATTGCCAAGAGCCTGGTGGAGTTTAACGGCGGGTGTATTTCCGTGGAAAGCGCGCCGGGCAAAGGCAGCTGTTTCTCGTTTACCATTCCGATGTATGACAAGGAACTGCCCGCCCGGATTCTCATTGTTGATGATGAGGCAGCCATTGTTCGAATGATTGAAAATGTGCTTCGGAATTCCGATCTGAAGCTGGAGGTCAAGGCATCGTTGAGCGGGTTCGAGGCGCTGGTCATTGCCGGGGAGTTCAAGCCGAACCTGGTTATTCTCGATATTCATCTGGCGGACGTGGAAGGTGAACAGGTGTTGCTTTCCTTGCGCCAGCGGGCCTTCAAGATTCTTGCGATCTCGGGGGATGTGCCGTTGCTTGACAAGGTTGCCAAACAGGGGGCCGATGACTATCTGGCTAAACCGTTTATGCCCAATGATCTGTTGGATAAAGTGCAATTTCTGCTGGGCATTGGCCCGAAAATCTATCCGGTAATCACCGGGTTGGAACCCGACGAGGAAAAAGACGGCTGACACCGGTCGGCCTGAGATAGTTCAATGTATAGGAATTTCAATCCGGGTAGCCGTGCCCGTGAGGGCGTGGATTCCTCCGGCGGCCACGGGCTCACGCCCGCGGCTACATGAAACAGTTGCCACCTTGGGCGGCCTAATTCAAAAATCTGAGGGGAGTAATATCATGTCATCCAATAAAAAAATTCTCGTGATTGAAGATGAGCCGGAATTCCGGATGGCGTTGCGCATGCGGTTGGAAGCCAATGGGTACGAGGTAATTGAAGCGGAGGATGGTGTCGTGGGACTGGATATGGCCCGGAACAAGAATCCGGACTTGATCATGCTCGACATCATGTTGCCGAAGATGGATGGATACAAGGTTGCCCGGCTTTTGAAATTCGATGAAAAGTATCGTAAAATCCCAATCGTCATGCTTACGGCGCGGGCCCAGCAGACGGATCGGGAAACCGGGATGGCCGTTGGGGGCGATGCCTACCTGACCAAGCCCTATAAGCCTCAGGAGATGCTGGACTTAATTGCCAAGCTTCTTGCCGAAGGGGCCGGTTGAACGTATAGGAATTGTTCGCCATTGGCGGATCCGCCTACGGCGAACAATCTTGGTAGGAGGGGCACTACGCGCCGCGACCGTCGCTGCATCCCGATACCCGCCGACAGGCGGTATGGTCGGAACACCTCCAACATGAAATAGTTGCCGAAGGCTAATTCAAAGGTATTGAGGATTGCCATGAATCAGGATATCAGCCGGCCAATGTTGGCGCAGACTAACGCGGAACTGGCCAAGCGCCTCATTGCCAAGGGGTTGTTAACGGAAGAGATCATAAAAAAAGCCCTGGCGATCAGTGCGGAAACTCACGAACTGCTGGTTGAAGTAATCGTCAACCTGGAGTTTCTACCCAAGCGGACGGCTTACGAGGAACAGGCCGCTATTTTCAGCGTGCCCTTCGTTGATCTTGAAGCTTACATATATAACCCGGCGGTGGTTGCCCTGATTGACGAGAAGATGGTACGGGAACTGGAAGTGTTTCCCTTGTTTTCCATCGGCGACTCCCTCACCGTTGCGTTGACCGATCCCAGCGACATTACGGTTATCGATTGTCTGACGAACGCGTTGGGAAAATTCACGATCGAGCCCTGCCTGGCCGCCCGCCGGGATATTCACGAGATGATTAACCGCGTCTATTCCGGGCACGAGGAGTTCAAGGAATTACTGGATCAGATGGGCGAAGATTCAGTGCCGGGTACACTGGCCGTGAAATCGCAGGAAAATGTCCTGCAGAACAGCAAGTCGCCGGTCAGCCGCCTGGTGGACATGATCCTGTCCCAGGCCGTTCGCGACCGGGCCAGCGATATTCACATTGACCCCGGCGAAGGGCAACTCAAGGTCCGCTTCCGCATTGACGGTGTGCTCTATGATATTCCGCCGCCGCCGCAATATCTGCACCCCTTCATAATTTCCCGCATCAAGGTGATCAGCAGTATGAACATTGCGGAAAGCCGCATTCCACAGGATGGCCATTTCCAGGTTACGATTGATAATCGCATGGTGGAGGCGCGTGTATCCAGCATGCCCACGACTAACGGCGAAAATATGGCCATTCGCCTGTTTGATACCCGGTCAATGACTATTCCGTTGGAGAACATGGGCATATCCGATGTCCTTCTGCCCAAGGTCGAAAAGCTTATCCGCCGTCCCCATGGCATGGTCGTGGTTACCGGGCCAACCGGCAGTGGAAAATCCACCACGCTCTACGCTATGCTCTCCAAGGCCAGGTCGCCGGAACGCAATATCATTACCATCGAAGACCCTGTCGAGCGGCGACTCAATATGGTCACCCAGGTGCAAGTCAATGAAAAGGCGGGACTGACCTTTGCATCCGCGCTCCGTAACATTTTGCGGCAGGATCCCGATGTCATTATGGTGGGGGAAATTCGTGACCAGGAAACAGCGCAATTGGCCGTCCGGGCGGCCTTGACGGGGCATTTGCTGTTCTCAACCATCCATACCAATGACGCACCCGGCGCGGTCATCAGGCTGATTAACATGAATATCGAAGCGTTTTTGGTGTCATCCTCCATGGTGGGTGCGATGGCCCAGCGCCTGGTGCGCTGTATCTGCGAAGAGTGCAAGGAGCCCTATGCGATTGCCGACCGTTTGCGTCAACGGTTGATGTCCGCCGGCATTGCCTTGCCGCCCCAGTTGTGGCATGGCAAAGGCTGCGCCAAGTGCCGCGATACCGGTTACTGGGGGCGCATCGCCGTTTTCGAGGTGATGACCGTGACCCCGGAGCTGGCTGAATTGATTGCCGCCGGCGTGACAACCGATGCCCTGCGGGTCCAGGCACACAAGGACGGCATGACCAGCATGCTGGAAGATGGCATCGAAAAAGCGGGACGGGGCGTCACAACCTTGGAGGAGGTGCTCCGTATCGCCGTCCTTGAAAATATTGCTGACATGCCCCTGCCGGCGGCTCCGCATCTGGATGAAAAACCGGAAGCCAAGGCGGCGAAAGAAAGCTTGCCGGCAGTCGCGACGGCGACAACGGTCGCGACGGCGACAAGCCTTAGTTTGGATCTTGACGATTACCGGAAGCAGATGACAAGCTGGCTGGCACAGAAAAAAAGGTAGATATACTCAACGTCGTAAAATAATGCAGCATATCGCCGGGTCAGTGACCTGCCTATAACCTGTAGGCCGCGTGACCTCACGCGGCGTTTAGCTAACCAGCGGGAATAGATGCCATGTACGAAGAATATTGGAAACTGAAAAGCCGTCCGTTTCATAACACGCCGGACCCTAAGTTCTTTTACCACTCGGCTCAGCATGACGAGGCGCTGATGAAACTGACCTATGCCGTCACTGAAAATATGGGGGCCGCGTTGTTGACCGGCGCCTATGGCTGCGGTAAAACGCTGTTATCCCGCATCCTGCTCCAGCAGATCGGAAAATCCAACGTCTCGAAATCATGCGCGGTTCAACCGGGCATGATGCCGTTGGATCTGCTCCGCAACATTGCGCGCGCAATGACGGAGGACGCGCTGTCGGCGGATCGCTCAAACCTGATGGCCGATGCGCTTTTGGAAATCATCGAAAAGGCATTGACGGAGAATAAGCGCGACGGCAAGCACACCGTGCTGGTCATTGACGAGGCCCACATGCTTGATAATCAGGCGGTGCTGGAAATGCTTCGTCTGCTCTTGAATTTTCAAAGCCACGATGAATTTCTGTTGACCTTGCTTTTCCTGGGACATCTGGAACTGGCGGAGCGTGTAGCCGGGCTAAAACAGTTGGCCCAGCGCGTCCCCATTACGTGCACGTTGAATCATTTTGACAATGCCGACACGGCCAGGTATATTCAAACTCGGCTCGCGGTCGCCGGGCGGGAAGAACCGCTTTTCCAGGATGAGGCCTTGAACCTCATTTTTCGCAATTCGGGCGGCATCCCCCGGCGGATCAACACCCTTTGCGATGTGAGCCTGGCCCTGGGCTATGCTCAGAAAGCAGGGCGAATTGATACGAATTTGGTTCTGGAGGCGTCGGAAAAGTTCGGCGTCACCTGATTCAACGCTGACGAACAAAATAAATGAAAAAGGGAGATCAACATGCCCATCATTGCCGTGTCGTATAAAATGATCGCGGTCTGTTTCGCGCTGGTTTGCCTGGTATTGACGGCCTTCCTGCTGATCTGGCCGAATGTCTTCAAGGCGGCTAATCGCCTGTCAAAAAAGTGGATTTCAACGGATGCCCTTGAAAAGAAATTAAACCAGACCCATGATATTGACGAAAAATTGATGGGCCTGCGCAAAATCATGGGCATCATCCTGCTGTTGCTTGCCGTGATTTTTATTTTACTGCTGTTTCGATGAGAAATTACACCTATCGCGCGCGTAACCTCACCGGCCGAATTGTCGAAGGGACGATTCGGGCAAACGACCAGAACGCCGCCTATGAGCAGTTGACGGAAGACAAGCTCATCCCCGTCGAAATTCTTCCGGTAACCGCGTCTACGGAAAATGCAATGTCCCGCCTGTTTTTCGAGCGGATTAGGGATGAAGATGTTATCCTGTTCACCCGCCAGTTGAGTACCATGTTGAAAGCTGGTATTCCCATCGTCCAGACCATGGAGATTTTGCGGGATCAGATCGAGAATAAGAGGTTTAAACAGATTCTTTCCGGTGTGAGTCGGACCCTGACCGCCGGATCCCGCCTGTCGGAGGCCATGTCGGAATATCCCAATGTCTTTGCGCGGGAATACGTGAGCATCGTCGTGTCCGGCGAGACCGGCGGAGACCTGGTGAAAGCGCTGTCCAGCATTGCGCAGTGGATGGAACGTGAATTGGAAATCCGCACGGCAATCAAGTCGGCCCTGCGCTATCCGCTCATGGTTTGTATTGCCTTGATCATGGCCGCCATCATCATGTTGACCTTCGTGATTCCCAAGTTCGCGGCGTTTTTCGTCAATTCCACCGTTGCCTTGCCCCTGCCGACGCGCATACTCCTCGCCGGTAGTAACCTGCTTCAGCATTCCTGGCCGATTCTCCTTGGGATGGCCATTATAATCGGGGTTGGTACGGTGTTCCTCATGCGGGTCAAATCGGTTCGCTTGCAGATTGATAAAATAAAGTTTCATATGCGACTCTTCGGTCCGGTCTATACCAAGATTGTCGTTGCCCGGTTCGGCCGGATATTCGCGATGCTGGTGCGTAACGGTGTGCCCGTGCTGAAGGCGCTGGAAATCGCCCCCACCGTTGTGGCCAATACATTTTTTCAGAAACTGCTGGTCAATGTGAGGCAGTTCATCCAGGATGGCAACACCATTGCCGACGCCTTTTTAAACGAAATGCCCATATTCCCGCCGATGGTGACCAGCCTCATTGCCGTGGGCGAAAAAACAGGCAGTCTGGACGACATGCTGGACCAGGTGGTTGATTTTTACGACATGGAGATCAATTATACACTGAAAAACATGACGACAATGATTGAACCGATCATTACCGTGGTCATTGGCGCAGGCGCACTCTTCCTGGCTCTGTCAATTTTTCTGCCCATTTGGAATATGTCCCAGGCCTTGACCAGATAGGTGCAGTAATGGGTAATCGAATGCATAGGAATTACAATCCTTTGCAGTTCTCTCCCGACCTCTCGGAGAGTCGGAATCGAACCGCCACTATACCAGATCGGTGTAGGGGCTGTTCGATAGAACGGCTTAGTTGCCGAATACCTAACTCGTTTAAGGTAATGTTGTTGTGATATTTGTTTTTATGTATTGACAAATTTGTGCAATATGCCATTATGTTCTATGAAGAGTAACAGTATAAACGGTGTCCGGTGGTATTGTGGACGCTCAGGGAAGGAGGTGTCGTTAGTAAATTTGTTCCGAGGGATGGTATCAGTCAAGGAGCGCCAGCCATTGGGCATGGCTCCATAATATCCGTGCGGATCAAGTGCGGCTCAAACCAGGCCATGTGCCATACCAGGGTTGCATGAAGGATCCGCTCGCGGGACTGAACTATCCAAGTCCGAATCAATAAACAAGAAGGCCGGCCGCAGGATCAGTCATGCCTTAGGCAGATCCGCCTAAGGCGGAAAATGATGTTTGCTAGAACCGGTCGAAGGGAAAACATCATGAAATCGAATGCATTCACACTGATCGAGTTAGTGGTCGTGATCGTCATCCTGGGTATCCTGGCGGCCATTGCGATCCCGAAGTATCTTGATATAACCGAGCGAGCCAGAGAGGCGGCTGATCGGTCTCAGTTGGCCTCTCTAAGAACCGCAACGCACATGCTGTATGCCAATAATATCCTGACCAACATGGTGAAGAATGCCAGCAATGGATGGTGGCCGACGTCGAACGCAGTATTGGCTAGTCTGACGAAGACGAACGTGACGTGGAAATCGGATCTTTACACATCAACGAACAACTTTGTCAAGTATACCCAGCCCAGCGGCACATGGGGGTTATATACTGTAGCAGCGACGAACGACCTTGGGGAATAATGACGGGGTCGTTGTCATAGTTCTATTCGGCGTGAGGGGGAGAAATCTCCCCCTTACGTCATTTTTTTTGGTGCGGGGGTGGGGGCAAAGCGTGATGTCGCTTGGCAAAAAAATTCTGATAGTCGAGGATGAGCCTGATTTTAGAGTGGCGCTTCGCATGCGCTTGGAAGCCAATGGCTACGATATCATTGAGGCCGACGATGGGGTCAGGGGCCTTGATGCGGTCAGGCAGCAAAATCCAGATCTGATTATCCTCGATGTAATGTTGCCCAGGATGAATGGGTTCAAAGTGGCTCGGCTATTGAAGTATTCCGCGAAATACAAGAATGTTCCGCTGATGATGTTGACCGTCATGTCCCAGGAAAGTGATCGCAAGATGGGGCGGGAGGTCGGTGCGGATGCCTATTTGACAAAACCCTATCAACCGCAGGAATTGCTCGATACGATCTCGACCCTTGTCTCGCGGCAACCTGCTTTCACAAGTAGTTAGTAGTCAGAAGACAGAATCCTGAATTCCGGCTTCTGGCATGGCTGGCCTCATTCTGAATTCTGACTACTGAATCCTGTCTTCCTTATGAGAGTAGTTACATCATGACTATGTTGTCGTTTAATTCCGAGCGCAGAGCCGGTTTGGAGTGCGGGTCAACCGGCGCCAAGATGGTCGTGCTGGTTCGTCGTCCCGACTCTCCAGAGGTCGGGAGCGCCTTCCAGGTCGAGCATATCTTTCTTGAAGAAGTCCTCTTTGAGTCGCGGATCAAAGGCAAAGCCCGCCCGCCTTTGGACGTAGCCCGCCAGCTTCTAATTCATAAAAATCTTTCCGGATGTAAAACAATCTTTATCGCCAACGGTGCGATGGAATGTTGCTTTGTCATTCTGCCGAAGATGGGCAAGGCCGAGACCGACGGCGCGATGTTACTGCAGGCCAAGAAGCTCGTTTCCTGGGAAAGCGAAAAGCCGATGATGGCTTTTGCCGGATCCGATTTTCTCCGGGAGCGCGTGGGATATCTTGTCGGACTGGCCGATTGGAAAGCCGTCAAAGCCTGGGGGCGGTTGATTGAAAATAGTGGCGGATTAATAGACGATGTCACTCTGGCTGCATGTGCCTATCAGGCTTTGGCGCGGTGCCAGCGCTGGGCCGATGAATTCCCAGTTTTTTTGGTGGCCGACATGGGCGCCACCGCTTCTTGTTTCTATATCCTGGACCGTCAGGCCGTGAAATTCATGCGCAAAGTACCGGTGGGCGGGGATGCTATAACCAAGATTCTAACGACCGTGGTGTCAACCGACGGCGGACCGATTCAATTGACCGACCTTGAAGCCGAAGATGTAAAAATCACCGGCTATCT
>VSJD01000039.1 GCA_008636095.1 Kiritimatiellota bacterium
TATGTGGAACGATTCCAGGGGGTTATCTCTGGCGGCGTCTGATACACATGCACATTGGCGGAAATAGCGTTTGAAGCACAGAGATTGCGCAGACGTATATATATTTTACCTGTAGCCGGCTCAGTCGCAATTCCTTCCCGTGTTACCACTAAAGGATATCGCGGGCAGTTGTCCCAGTACGGATTGGAATCCGCATGCATTACATCCCGGATGTAGGCAAATGAGCTGCAGGCCGGATCATCTGAAGGATGCGGCATGGTGTCTCCCCATCGATTGTAGATAGGAGCTAAGGTTGCACTATTTGGGAAGGGGAGTTGCGCGGGGTCCCATGGCGGCAATGTGCCCAGATCATTAGCATAACTCAAAGGGGTATTGGGATTATTATGCGTATAACACTCCGAAAACTTGGCAACCCATGATGAGTATACTAAAAGTTTCAAGTATTTATTTCCGCCGTCATACGCAACCACTCTGTTCATCGCGTCCTGAAAAGGTCCGAAAGAATAGCATTTTCTATTTGCATAAGGCGTGCCTGGAGGGCCATAATAATCTTCCGGGCCATTTTTCCAGCCATAGGATTCAAAAATAGCAGTTGCCCACGAGACGCTGGCTGGATCCTCAATAACAGGGACAAAGGTATGAAGATAATGATCTTCCCATGTTCCACACGGATAAGCCGGATCTGTCGGGGAATTTATATATCCGGCAACATCTGTCCCCATCCAGTCTATGCAATCCTTTAAATACATCGTCAATTTGGCAGCATCTTCTACGGTTGTGATGACGGACATGGAAGACCCGAAAATTACTTTTGGAAAATTGGCGTTTTTCCATGTGTATAATCTCTGCATGGTATCATGAAATTTTGGTTTAAATTCGCCTACGGTCAGATTAGGATCATAAATTGCGCTATTTAGAGTAGTAAAAGGATGCCACGTATCGTCATCCCTAAAAGGTCCTCTCGGCCCCAGCCAGGAATGGTCATACCAACAAACTTCCTGGGTTAAATCTATAATATAGATGCCATTTTCATAACATGATTGTACGAGAGGTTTTGCATAATTCTCCAGCCATAGTTCCCGCCATTGGTCAAAGGTGAGATTTGCCGTCCTCATAGATGGACTGATTTGAAAGGAGAACGGGTTGGCAAAAACGGCCATCAACCTTGCAATTATCTGAATATGATTTTGATATAAATAGTTAAGGCGAAAGTTATCCTTCAAAAGAAGTTCTGGTTCGACCTTTTGGGTATAATCTATATCCTGGCCACTCACCCACCCCCAATGTATTATATTAGGATAATTGAAATGACATTTAGCCTCTTTAAATCGTTCAAGCGCTCTGGAGTTGCCGAAATCACTCCAGCCTGTCTCAAAACACATAATGGCCTTATCTTCAGCCTGCAACTGACTTAACCCGAAGCTGGATAATAATAACAAAACTGATAAATATATTTTCATGGCATATTGAAGCCTCCCTCTAAAGGCTCCGTGTATTGAACTGATATTTAAAGCGTTTAATTCTGATACCTCGTCAATTTTGTGCCGATTTAAAATTCTGATCATGATTTATGTCTCCTTTCGGCCTTTTTATAATTTAATTACCATTTTATACTTTGCCAAATTAATGCTTACCTATAAGAATATTGCTTGTATATTTGAAATCAATGACCAATAATTGATATTGCTTACCATATTGTGATGATTAGCATGTGCTGCAGGTTGAAAATGCTGTAGATTTGAGAAGGACCGCGGATAGCCGTCCGTTTTTGGTTCCGGCTTTGCCGGGTTGGGAAAGATGATGAAAAAGGTAATCAAATCCATTGCGGCGAGGTCTCCCTACAGCTGTGTTTTTGAAAAATCTCAATCCGGCCGCCTATTGCCCGAATTATGGGTGGTCAGGTTTCAGACCATACGGACCATGGAATCATTCCCGCGTCTGCAGGTGATAGTAGCCGAACGCCAGACCACCCCCGTCTATCGCCATGAAGGCTGTTTCCGTTCCGCGGAAAAACATTGTCTATTCAAATTCACGCTGGCCGGAGAAGGAAGGTTCCGAACCGGCAGGAAAGAATACCGCCTGCCGGCCGGACACGGATTCCTCTGCGAAATAAACGATCCGGCAACTTCCTATTACTATCCCCGCGATGGCCGCGCACCCTGGGAGTTTTTGTATCTCAGTTTCATTAGCCCGACTGCCACGACCATGACCCGTGAGTTTGTGCGCCGGCACGGACCGGTTTTTCAGTTGCCGGCGGATATCGGGTTCATCCCGGAAATTATGACGTGGCAAAGATATAACAATCAGGAAGTGCGGATTACGCCCGCGGACAGCGCGCAGATTGTTGCAAATCTGTTCGCGGCCCTGTTGCAAAGCAAAGTCAGCCTGGACCGGTTTGACGCCGGATTTGTCCTGGCACAGGAGACGCGGCGCCTGATTCGCAAGCGCTTGCGTCAATTCTGCAACGTAAAATTTCTGGCCGATAAACTGGGCGTATCCCGTGAACATTTAAGCCGGGTATTTAAGGAACAGACCGCGCAGGCTCCCCTGCAATATCTTATGCGGCAAAAAATGATCGAGGCTTGCCGGTTGATTAAGGAAACCCGGTTGACTCAAAAGGAGATTGCCTTCGAAATGGGGTACGATGTGCCGGCGCATTTTACGCGCTCTTTCAAGCGGATCATGCGTATGACGCCCCACCGTTTCCGCGCGGTCGGAACAATTCCAACGCAATGAGCTCCATTCAAAGGTGCGACCAAGGTTCAGAAGTCTTGCGAAAAGCCTTTTTCTAGGCCTGCCCTACCTGCGCGAAGCCGCTGTGGTGGGCAGGTCCGCTTGCACGTTTACAGCGGTTTTGAATGTAGCAGGGCACAATCCGAAAAGCCAGTTGAAAGGGGCGGGGCAATTGGGGTCGCCCAGTGAACTATGCCTCGTTATTCATTTATCGGCCGGTGGTTATCAACTCACCCCAGCAGGGTTCGGCAAGCTGGAGAGCGTCGTCGGACAGTTCGGTGCGGTTGATGCGCTCGTAGCGGGGGGCGACATCCGACCAGGGGCGCAAGCGCATTGTCACAGTTTCCCCGGGCCGCAGGCGGGCGGCAGGGGTCCAGACATTGTCCCGCATGCTCGACAAATACACAAACGCCTGGCCGTCGCGGATGGCAGTCTGGCTGGTCTCCAAGTCCATAATGTGCACGGCCACGATATGATCCTTATAAGGGACCGTTCCAGGTCTCGGCACAGGCGCTATCGCCCGTACCACGCCGCGCACACTCAAGTCCTTGCCCGGCGCCGGAACCACGAAGAGGTCTGACGCGGGCTTGCCAAGCGTCAATGCCACGCTTTTCCAGTCGCCAGAGGCCAGCTCGCGCATGGCAAACTGCCAGATCACCAGGCGCTTGCCGGCCAGCCGGTCCCGGCCACGGGCCAATTCCCGCGCCAGGAGCGAGCGCGTGGCATAGGCGCCGTTGTCGTTGATCACCAGGCGGTCCAATGGTCGCTGGAGTTCAAAACTTAACTGCTCGATCAGCCCGGCGCTCTCGCCCCAGCCCATGGCATCCAACGAATAAATATTACAAAAGCTGTCGCCCAGCACCAGCACGTCGGAGGTCTCATCCGGACGCCAGTATTCTCCGCGCGCAGTCAGAATCTGGCGCAGACGCACTGATTCCGATGGGTAACCCCGCGTCCATTCCGGCAGGCGGAGCATGACGGCGAGGTCGCCGCGATTGGTCACGTCGGCGGTTTGAGCACGATATTTACTCGCCTCCGGCGGGGCCGGCATACCCACGCCGGAGGCGGGTAAAGACCGCGTCGGTAATGGAACATTGCGGTCAATATATTGCTTGAGATAGCGGGCGGCGACTTCTATGGTCTCCGGGCGCCAATGGGTATCGGCGGCCAGGTACGCGTCCCCTCCAACACCGCGGCCCGACCGCACACCGGCCAAGACAAACGTCACGTCCGCCACCAGCACCCCGGCTTGTTGCAAATCACGGATAAAGGCGGCATAGGACGGATTCTGAAATTCCACCGCGGGGTAACTTTTACTGTGGCCGGGGTCGGCGACCCCGGATAACCCGGAATCCGCGATCATCGATCGCGGCCACAAAACTTCAAAATTCCTATGCACAAATTTGTCGGGTTGGATAACGGACTTCGGAGGAATCGGCATCACGATGAGCTTAATGCCGCGCTCTTCCAATTGCTGATGAAACGCCAGGATGGCTGGTCGCGGATCGGGTTGAGGCACGCTCGTCCATTCATTTCCGCCGGCGGCGCGGCACGCAAGCTGAACGGGGTTCAGGAATCCCGGGCCGGTCAGATAATCCACATCCGCGCGATAAAACAACCAGGACCGCACGCCGCAATAGGCTTTTTCGTTGCCGGCCCCCAGCCAGCGCGAGAGGACATATTGAACGGGTGGCCGCACTCTTTGGTTGACAACGGACTCATCCTCCAGCGCGTCTTCGTAGGCGTGCATCTCCCGCAGGAGCCGGCGATTGGCCACCAAGACCCGTGTCAACGGCGATCCCGGGGTGTGGATCAGGACGGCAAACGCCGCGGGTACGCGGCTGAATATATCGTAGCACTGCGGCCAGGCTGACGCGCGTTCTCCCGCCAGGCGCAAGCGCATATCATGGACCTGCTGAATGAGCGGGACAGCGCAAATGACCGCCAGGAAAACGGCAACCAATACCCAGGCCGTGGCGGGCCGGATGGTCGTCTGCCCGGCTTCCCGCATGGCTTGCGCTTCGCGATTCAAATATGGGGATGATGGTTTCACGGCATTATTAACCACGGGCCAGACAGGTTCATCGGTTTCCTCATTTTGATTTTTTCTCAAGTGAATCAATTATTTCCATGAGAAGCACGGCATCCCATTCGGCCGCCTGGATCCAGGTTACCCGTTTCAATCCCGGAATAGTGCTGGACTTGACGGGAGCAGATTCGGGATTGGTCCGGTTCCAATATCGCGCACGCACTGTTTCCATAAGTTTCAACGCGAGGTTTTGCCAAGGTTGTTCTTCGCCAAGTAAAATTGCCGCCCGGAAAAGCGAAGCGGCGGCCATAAACCGGCACCAGGTGAAACTGCTGAAAGCGAGCCCTTTATCATTGCGGTCAAAACTCAAATCAATCAGGCCGTTATGAAGATCCTGTTCGCACATGCACAAGTACCAGTGAACGGCCTGTCGGACAACGCGCCGCGCCTCCGGGGCGCTTTTCCAAGGCTCTTTTTCCATGGCAAGCGTAAAATGATAAAAACCCATTCCATGATCAGGAAGCGAATGCGGCGCATATTGCTGTCCGCGCCCGATAACGGCAAAAAAATAGGGCCATTCGCCAATGGCTTCCTGTCCGGCAATGAAACGGCCCACGCCGCGTGATGAGGCGTCAAGCCATCCGGCAGGTTCAACTCCCTGTTCAAGCAGAAAGTGTCCGATACGGCTTAGAACACCCGCTCCCATCGCATTGGAAGGCTGGCAATCGCCATAAGCCGGAGGCGGAGTAAATCCGCCGCGTTTTTGAAGAAAACGGAAAATCCGGGAAAGGACCCCCGCTCCGAGCGCGTTTGAATTCTGGCAGTCGCCGAAACCCTTAGCGCCGCGATTATCCCCCTCGTGATGGCGGAAAACTCCGGGATGGGATTCGTTGTTCAAAATCCAGACTGCGATATTCCGAAGAGAGTCAAAATCACCCGGCTCCGGCTCCATGCCTTCTTCAAAGAACCTGATAAAAAGATTTCCGATAATACAGGTGGCTACTCCTTCCACGACCGGCAAGGGATAAACGAGACGGTTATAATGAGGCGTCTCAAATGACTGCATTTTCGGGAACCCGCCAAACCTTTCTGGGTTCTCCCGATTGTGATGCTGTCCCCGCAAAGCGTATTGCTTTGCCTGATGCGCCCGTTCCCGCCATTCTTCGCTTGCCGTCCAGCGGAACATCCGCGCAAATAATACCGCCGCGGCCATGGCATCCTGAAAATCGTATTTGTCCTCCTCTGAAAAAATCGCGCCAAAATGCGTATCGCCCTGGTCCTTAACCTGCCGGCGGGCAGCCCATTCGCCAATCTCGCAAACCATAGCTTTCAAGTCTTTGATTGTAATCTTCGGCGACATCAGCGCAGGATGGAACTCATCCCAGTTGCTTAAAATCAGCCGCTCGCCGATCAAAGTATCACGCCGATATTTAATGAAGACCGGGATTGAATCCGGCTTGGCCGGGAAAGCCGCGCCGGACGGAACAACGACAACTTCACGTACCGGCGGATTGGGCTCGTTCCCATTATCACGCCAGTAACAGCTTATCATAAAATTATGAATGGGCAGATTTTTGACTTCGAAATATCCGCCGGCGGCGGAATAAGCGCGATAATCCCCGCCATCCCAGCCAAGCAGTATTTCCCGGTTCACCTCCCGCGTATAAAACCTGAGATCGTAATCGGCCGGGGCCAGATCAATAAGACCGTTGACCTCAAAATTCCACGCGCGCGACGGTTTTTGCCGTGAAAAATCACGGTCAAAATAAAACCAGGGCAGGCGGACGGAAAAATCATCCGCCATAAAGCGATACTTTTTCATAAAATTCCTTTTTGAGATATTGACGAAAGGGGTGCTCCTGCAGTTGGCATGGTTCTAAACATCGCTGTGCCTCCAATCTACGCAACGGTTGTTTGCCTTAAAAGATAAAATAAATAAACGGGTTATAAGCCTGGGTGGCCAACACGGCCAGGGAGAGACCCAACAGGACCAGCACCACCACGGCCTTGGGCCAGGTGATTACCCGCGACCAGTCCCAGGTCTGCGGCGCCAGCCACGTGACCGCCGCGGCGAGGCCAAACACGCCCAGGTAATAGGGCTGATACAGGATGCCGCCCAGCAGGTCGGCATTAATTGTGACGGCGCCGAATCCCAGCATGCGGCCGAGATACTGCAGGGCACTGGGCAAATCCGGCGCCCGGAAAAAGACCCAGGCGATCAGCACGATCAGAAACGTGATGGCGACGCGCAGAACGCGGGGCAGGCGATGATAAAAACTTTGTTTGCCGCCTATACGCTCGGCGCCCAGCAGGGCGCCGTGAATGCCGCCCCAGATCACGAAATTCCACGAGGCCCCGTGCCACAGTCCGCCCAACAGCATGACCAGCGCCAGGTTGACATAGGTACGCACGGGGCCCAGGCGGTTGCCGCCCAGCGGGATATAAAGATAATCCCGGAGCCAGGACGAGAGCGAGATGTGCCAGCGGCGCCAGAACTCGGTGATGGATTGGGCGCAATAGGGCGAATCGAAGTTTTTCGGGAATACGAAGCCCAGCATGAGTCCCAGGCCGATGGCCATGTCCGAGTAAGCACTGAAGTCGAAATAAATCTGGAAGGCATAGGCCACAATGCCATACCAGGCGTCCAGCACGCCGAGGGTATCGGCATGAAACGCCACCTCCACGATCTTGCCGCAGGGATTGGCCAGCAGGATTTTCTTGGCCAGCCCCAGGCTGATAAATGCCACCCCACGTGCGAATTTCTGGACCGTGTAGGTGCGGGATTGCAATTGATCGGCCACTTCCGAAAACCGGATGATCGGCCCGGCCACGAGCTGGGGGAACATGGAGACGAAACAGGCGAAATCCGTGAAATTGAGCAGGGCCTTCGCCTGGCCGCGATAGACATCTATCGTGTAGCTCATGGACTGGAACGTATAAAAGCTGATACCCAGTGGAAGCGTCACGCGCAGGATAACCCCCAGCCCCGGCCATCCCAGCCACTGCGCCAGGGCGTCAATATTACCCACGGCAAAGTTGAAATACTTGAAAAAACCCAGCAGTGAAAGGTTTGAGCAGATTGAAACCACCAGCGCACTGCGCTGAAGGCGCGTGCGGATCCCGTCGGCATCGAGTGGCCGCTCCGGCCGGTGCCAGCGGAACCCGTTGCAGGCAATGACCAGCCCGGCAACATAGTCCACGAACGTCGAGACCAGCATCAACACCATGAAAAGCGGATTGGCCCAGCCGTAAAACACGTAGCTGACCAGCGTCAGCAGTCCATGTTTGGCCCGGCGCGGCATGAGGTAATAGAGCAGTAGGGCCGCCGGCAGGAAATAAAACAGGAATAAATGGGAACTGAAGACCATTGCTTGCCCTTTAAGGGTGAGAGGTCAGAAGTCAGAGATCAGTGTTATAATTGCTGATTTCGGATTGAAGCAAAATGAAAACGGTGAAGATACGCCACAATACGACGCCGATACCGCTCGCGTGTTGCAGTGTCGAAAGATTCCCCCGCCAAAACCGTACTCCACTCCGTAAAAGAAGCCGGGGTATACTCAATTTCTGCCATCGTTATTCATTTTTTTAGTTGTTGATAGCATTTGAAACATAACATCAATACACGCCAAGTCAATACATCAACCCGATATATTGGCAAGAAGCAAACATAAAGACACATTCGGCTAAATTGCGCCTTTGGTGTTGTCGGCTAACGAGATATAAATCTAAAAATAATTTAAACTTCATTATTTACAATCTCGAATATTTTCATCAGAATTCTGTTGCAATCATGGAAATCGGTGAAAATTAATGGTTAACCAATTGTTCGCTGAAAGAAAGGAGATGGTATGTATGGAGGAGTACGAGGTATCTGATGTGTGATAAGCAAAAGAATGCAACCGACTTGGGCCAATACGATAAGACTGCTGTGAAGGCGATTGTCTTCAAGGACAATCAACAAGGGAATGTCCACGCCGTCGAGGTCGGAGCGGGTTTCGTTTGGCTGGGTTGCTGCAAAAGCCCGAGCCTCCTTCTGAGGGTAACGCCGGACCTGAAGGAGACCACAGAGATCCGATTCGGCAAAGGGGAAGGCGGACTCCACGATCTTGCGTTTGACGGCGAGTTCCTGTGGGTGGCTCACGCCTCAGGGTACCTCAGTAGAGTTGACCCACATACGTGTGAATTCCATTCGTTCAAACTCAGCGTGTCCTCAGGTCAGCATGCATTCCTTTACACACTGATCTTCGACAGCCATCACCTCTGGGTGGGCACCTATACAAATCCGGGATGCATTCTTCGAATCGACAGGAAATCCGAATCATGCACGGAATTCCAGATAGAGGCGGCGCCGATGTGTGCCATCCGTACTCTCGTATCGGTGAATGATACCGTGTGGGCCGGCTTGTACACCGTGCCGGGGAAGTTAGTGATTCTCGACAAGACGTCGGGAAGCCAAACATTAATCGATCTCGGCGAAGACAATATGCTCTGCACCTCGAGTGCTTTTGACGGTAACCATGTATGGTTTGGCCTCGATACGATGCCGGCAAAGCTGATCCGGGTCGATCCGCAGAATTTTAAATTCACGACCTATTGCCTGAGCCAGACATCATCCTGCGTACGTGGGTTGGTGTATGATGGAAGATATCTATGGGCAGGGCTTTATACGGAGCCGGGGGAACTGGTTTGCTTTGACCCGCGCACGGGAGATTACAAATCGCATGTTATGCCCGATGCGTTCTTTAATGTTCGAGACCTTGGCTTGAATAACGATTGGCTATGGGCCGTAACCCAGAATACCAGGTATCAACCATCAGGTTTGTATGGGGTCTGTCTTTCGGGAAGGGAAAAACGATGACGGAAACCGGATTGTTGACAAGCCAGGATTGGTATCGTGTGCGCAGGGGCGAAGATGAAGTTGCCTGGGGCAAGACGTATGTTGACCCGCAACTGCCATGCGTGCTGTTCTCACGTCGCTCCTTCCAGGAACTCGCGTTCCTGAGAGCGGAACAGCAACAGTCCGTGCGTGAGTGCATACGACAGATGACGGTATCGCCGCTCGGGGAACGGGACATTGTGGTTTTGAACGGGGGTGGGCGTAGATTGGCGCACGCAGGCGGGCTTCGAATCGTGTTCCGGTTCAATGCGGACAGAGCGAAATTCGAGATCAGCACAATTCGCGGCGGTGAGGTGCTCGATCCGGAGAACGTTGGGCCGCCCCCTGCAAGCGCTCCCACG
>VSJD01000040.1 GCA_008636095.1 Kiritimatiellota bacterium
AAAGATGATTGATCGACACAACCAGCGCATTCACACGGACGCGCTATCCACACGCCGGTGATGCTCATCGTTTTAGCTATGGTAGCAAGGGAAGTGCATATAGAAAGGGGCATGTCCCGGTTTCCCGAACTAGTCTTGTGGATTGGCTGGAGGGATGAATGCAGCAGGGCAAATTTTTCAGATTACTGCCATGCAGCTTGGGCGATCTGTGCTTTGCTCGCCTACCTTGGGGTGTTTCGGTGCCTCGATATTATGGCTCGAATTGGCCTCACAGCCATCGTGTTTCCGATTGGTGTCGGTACGTGCATTATTGTGTTCTTGGTCTACAGCCACATTTGTCTCCGGGAACCATACACGAAAACCACGATTATGGGATTGTGTCTCGCCGTGATTGGCATCATTTTTATGGCCCTGCGATAAGATCGCATTCGGATGACCAGTCTTCCGAAGCGCTCGGGCGCAGGAGTATCCGTCGTCCTACCGTCGCCCGAGCGCTATGATGGGCAGGGCGTCGTCTGCAATTGATACAGTCGCCGCGCCACGGCCCAGGCTCCGCACCGCGCGCCCACCGGCGTAATGGCCTTCGGCCCGGCCAGCATGCGGCCGATTGAGGCCGCTGGTTGCGAGGTGTCAAACACGCCCTGGCAAACAAATCCATAGGTTCCCGCGTAACGCTCCTCGCCGGCAAAGGGCAACGGATCGGAACCGGGAATGACCGCCAGGCCACGTTCGCGGGCCAGTTTCATGAGCCGCGGTTCGGGCCACAGCGTGGGCCTTAAGGCGGTGTCGCCCAGGCGCAGAACCCGGCCTTGATCGCTTTCAATCAAATCCCGCGCCAGCCGCCCGCGCGCAAACAACCACTTGCCGGGCGACCAGGCCAGGACCGGAATGCCGCCGGCTTCGACTACTTTTTGAATTACGTCGCGGGTGGGCAAACCATCCGGGATTTTCACGCGCATGGCCAGCCCGAGAATTTCCAGCCGCTCGCGGGTCACAATCTGCCGGCCCGCCACCAGGCACACCCGACCAATCTCGTGGAAATTAACTGTCACGCAAACCGGGTCCGTTCCGCTCGTTATCTCGAGGCCATTGGCCACAACCGCTTTATCCTGATTTTGCAGGCGGCTGAAAAAATCGTGTTCGCGGCTTTCCGCCAGGAACGCCAGTTTGTGAATTCTGCTTCCGATTGTTTCCGACTTTGTAAAACCGGCGGCCTCGGCCAGCCGGTCCAGATTTTGAATCAGGTGGCGGAACACGGCTTTAATGTCATAGGCGGGATATAAGTGCACATGGCCATCCGCCGCGACAATGGTGGGTGTATTATTCATACCTTAATTTTCACGCCAAGCGTGAAATATCCGGGTGGGCACTTTTTTACCTTTTGCTGCCACTTGAGAAAAAGCCGGCAAAATCAAGGTTAGGCCACGATGGGCATGGTTCAAGGTGGAGGCGCGAACCGGAGTTGAACCGGTCTAACAGGTTTTGCAGACCCGTGCCTAACCGCTTGGCTATCGCGCCTTGAAAAAATGAATTCACTGCCAGCTTACAAGACTGGCCTTCATGGTATCAAGCCAATGATCGGCGTCAACTGCTTTTTACCTGAACAATGTGGAAAAAAGTGTGGATCATTTCATCGGGAATTGATACTTGTTTATTCCGGGCCGCTGAACGTTTCCCTGTTATATCCGGTCTGGGGAGCATGTTGAACTATGCCGACGCACCACGTACCGCTAATCCCGGTCCTCAAGCCGGATGAATACGAGCGCATTGACCGGTTCTGCCAAGATCATGCCGGGATCGCGGCTCTGAGCGCTATTGCGGATTTGATCCACGCCGATTTTGCCACTGAGCTGGTCCTCGATCCGGATATCATCCAGGGGTTTAGCGCCGACAGCTCCAATCTGCCGGGGCATGCCGATGCCCTGGGCCGGCCGCAATCTGAACGCGAATGCGCCGTCCTTTTCCGGGCCTGCTTCGCGGCCGGAATTCCTTTTACCCTGACCGCGGGGCGGTCAAACCTGACCGGCAGTGCCACGCCGCTGACGGGCGTTGTCATTTCCATGGCACGGATGCTTCAGCCGGAAATTCACGTGGATATTGAAGCCCGCACGGTGCGCTCGCCCGTGGGCGTTATTCTCGAAGACATGCGCCGCCAAGTGCTGGAGCAGAGCGCGGGGCGCCTGTTTTTCCCGGTTGACCCGACAAGCCGGTCCGATGCCATGGTGGGCGGGGCGATCGCTTGCAACGCGTCAGGTTTCACGCCGGGCGAAGCCGGGGCCACACGCCCATGGGTTGAGGCCGTGGAGTTCATATTGCCCAATGGCCTGAAAGTGTCTGCCCGGCGCGGGGATTACGTGTCGGCGGATGGCCGGTTCGAATTGCACGACGGTTCCCGCGTCATAACATTCCCGGTGCCGCGTTATCCGCGCCCGGCGATTAAAAATGCCGGCGGTCCGTATTCTTCCCCGGCGGGCGCGATGGATTTCGTGGATCTCATCGTGGGTAGTGAAGGCCTGTTCGGGGCGGTGACGGCTTGTGTCATGCGCCTGGCGCCGCATCCCTCGGCTTATTTGGATCTCTTCTTCTCGCTGCCGGACGAAAGTAATGCCGTGGATTTGCTCGATGTCTTGCGCTCCACCCTGCCGGGCGGATTGGGTTGCCTCTCCGCGCTGGAATATTTCGGCGCCAATAGCCGCCGCTTCATGGCGCACGAAAGCCGTTTCTTTCACGGGAACCATCCGGTGGGCATTTATGTGCAGGCGCCGCTATCAGGGCAGGTACTGGAAGATGCGGCCGGGGAATGGCTGGAACGCCTCACGGCGGCCGGTTGCGGGGTGGATGAGAACGCAATCCTGCTCATGGATAACGAGCGGGACCGGGCTTTGTTTATGGAGGCACGGCATTCCATGCCGGCCAAGGCCGTGGAGGTGGTCCAACAGCGCGGCACATTCACCATCATGACCGATACGGTTATCCCATCAAACCGCTTCCGCGAATTCCTGTGTTTCACGCATGACGTGATCAGGTCCGCCGGTTTGGATTACCTTGCCTTTGGCCACCTGGGGGATTGTCATTTGCATTTCACGATCCTTCCGGAAAAGAATCAGGTAGCGCTCGGCGCGGAAATCTATGACCGGATCATTGCCCAGTCGGCCCGCCTGGGAGGCGTCTATTCTGGCGAGCACGGAACAGGCAAACGCAAGCGGCGCGATTTTATCCAGTGCTACGGTCCGGCGGCGGTAGAGCAGGTGCGGCAATGCAAAGCGGCGGTGGACCCGCTGTTTCTGATGAACCGCGGCAATGTGCTGGAAGTGGAAACCGGCTCCTGAAGACAAGGGTGTAAAAAAGAAAGTTCGACAAACGCACTCTCCCTGTAGTAAAAAACATCAACAAGCTGTGGATCGGGGGCGGGGGATTGCCCCCTGGCGCAAGACCAGCAGTGAGGGCGTCATGAACAAAAGGAATTCAAACATGAAGCACACACGGATAATTACCTGGATGGCGGGCGCGGTAGCCATGACGCTGGCAACAAGCAGTCTGGCCGAAGACACCGGCGCGACCCCAACCTCGGCCCCAGCCTGGCAACCGACCGTATTTCAAAAAACGGACACCAACGGCGACGGTAATATCGCGGCGGCCGAGTTCCAGGCGCACCGGGACGCCTGGTTCAAGGAGATTAACGCCGATGGTGATGGCAAACTGACGGCAGATGAGTTTGCGAAGGATCAGCAAGGCCGGTTCAAGGATATGGACACCAACAGTGACGGCGTGGTCGTGACGGAGGAATACGTAGCCTTCTTTTGCGGCCCGGACACCAAGGCCAATAAGGCGGCCAAGCCGGCCAAGACCGACAAACCGACGCTGTTTGAAACCATGGATACCAATGACGACGGCTTCGTGACGGTTCCAGAATGCGTCGTGTATCGCATTGCCATTTTCCGGCAACTGGACGCCAATGGCGACGGCAAATTGACGCCCGAAGAATTTGCGGCAGGCGCCAATAAGCGCTTTACGGCCATGGATCTTAACAAAGACAACGTGATCACCAAAGATGAGTTTGATGCAATGGGGGTCAACAAGGCGCGCGGTAGCCGCGCTTCGGAGACCAACCTGCCCGTGGCGAATTAATCCGTCTAGAGCACGCGTGCCCCGGCCACAGGCCGGATCACGCGTGTTGTGCAGGTGTGTCCGAACTTACGCACATAAGCGGACGCGAGGGTTTGGCCGACTTGATCCGCATCGCGGGGGTGAAGCATCAATACCACGCTTCCGCCAAAGCCACCGCCAGAGAGGCGCGCGCCCAGGACTTGCGGCAACATCCGGGCCTGCGCCACGATAAAATCCAGTTCCGGGCACGAGTTCTCAAAATTCGTCCGCGAGCTGTGGTGGGATTGAAACATCAGTTCACCAAATGCCTGCACATCGCCCAAGCGCAGGAGCCGATTGGCTTCCAGCACCCGCGCGTTTTCCCCGATCACATGCGCCGCGCGCCGCGCCGTGATGGGATCCAGGCGGGCGGCAAACGCATTCCATTCATCCATGGAGACATCGCGCAGGGCCGTGACCGGATGATCGAGCACGGAAGCGAAAAAAGCGGATGAGCGTTCGCATTGCGCCCGGCGTTCGTTGTAGGCCGATGCCACAAGACTGTGCTTGACGCATGTGTCTGCCAAGAGGAAACAGATTTCCGCCGTCAATGGCACGGTCTCGACGGCAAGTGTCCGGAAATCACTGAACACCAGGGCATGGTCTTGCCCAAAGAGACTGGAAATCTGGTCCAGTAACCCGCAGTGCGCACCCGTAAAGTCGTTTTCGGCCGCCTGGCCAATTTTGGCCAATTCCAGGGGCGCCGCCGAAATGTTGTAGAGCCGCGCGAGCGCCAGGGCCGCGGCAATTTCCAGGGCAGCGGAGCTGGAAAGGCCCGCGCCCATGGGAATATCGCCCGCAAACGTGGCTTGGAAGCCCGGTTCGATTCGGCCGCGGGCACCCAGTTTATTTACCACGCCGCGCACATAATTGACCCACAGCGGTTGCTTTGCGGGTGAGGTAACCGGCAGGTCGAAGCAAATCTCTTCCGGAATATCCAGCGCCTGTACCGTGCATGACGCGCCCCCTGCGGGACTCAGCGCCAGGCCAATACCCAAGTCAATAGCGGCGGAAAGGACAAATCCTTCGTTATAATCGGTATGATTGCCGAGAATTTCCACGCGCCCGGGCGCATAGGCCACGACGGCGGGCGGCACGCCAAAGCGCCGGGCATGCGCTTGCTTGATAGTTTCAATCAATGACATGTTCATGACGAGATAAATTAGGCCGCTGTTTCATGTAGCCGCAGCGGTGACGCTGTGGCTACCGGAGGGATCCACGCCTTTACGAGCGCGGCTACAAACTGATTTCACGGATGGTGCGCGCCGCCTTTCTTATCCGGGCTGGTGTCTGGCGTCCGCCGTCTGTCTTCCTCTTATGCCGGTGCGCGGATGAGGGCCAGGAGTTCCTGCGTGCGCTGATCCAACTGCGCCTGGGTTTTGGCTTCCAGGTTCAGCCGAACCAGCGGCTCGGTGTTGGAACAGCGGACGTTAAACCACCAATCGGAATATTCCACGCTGAGCCCATCGAGCTCAAACTGTTTGCCATTTTGGTATTGGTTTTTCAGCCGTGCCAGGACCGCCGGCGGGTCCTTGACCTCCGAGTTAATCTCCGAGCTCTTGAAATAGCGATGAAAGGGCTTGATCATCGCGGAAAGCGGCTCCTGCGACTGGCTCAGCAGGTTGGCGATATAGAGCACCGCCATGGCGGAGCTCTCGGTGAAATAGTTTTCCTGGAAATAGTAATGCCCGGAGAGTTCGCCCGCAAAGAGCGCATGCGCCGCGCGCATTTGCTGTTTGATGAAGGCATGCCCCACCCGGCACATTTGCGGCGTGCCGCCGTTTTCCAGAATTACTTCCCGAACGGTCCAACTACTGCGCAGGTCGTAAAGGATGACGCCTTTGTGCTTTTTTAAAATGCTTTGCGCGATCAGAAGCGTGATCATGTCCATGGGCACGATGGCGCCCGTCTCGTCCACGAAGCCCACGCGGTCGGCGTCGCCATCGAAGGCAACGCCGAAATCATAGCGGCCCACCTGCGCTCCTGGGGCTGTGGTGGGCAAGCCCACACGTACTTTCTGCTGGAGATCGGCCAGTGTCTCGGTCTTGAGCGGATTGGCTTCGTGGTGCGGAAACGTGCCGTCCAGGGTGTCATACATGGCATCCACCCGCATCAGGTCCACCAGGGCTTTGGTCTCGACACAGCCCATGGCATTGGCACAATCGGCGGCGATCGCGACGGGCCGCTGGAGGGCGGCCAGCTGTTTCACGTGCTCCACGTATTCCGGCAGGATATTGTAGCTCGAGATCGTTCCGGGGACCGCCGGCGCCGGCGCAAAATCCGATTTTCTCACGCGCCGCTCGATTTCCTGGATACCGGTTGCGCCGCTGATCGGAATCGCCTTCTCACGGCACAATTTGAACCCATTCCACTCGCCGGGATTATGCGAGGCCGTGATCATGATACTGGCATCGGCGCCCAGCTTACCGTTGGCGTAATAGGACATCGGCGTGGAGCAGACGCCCACCCGGATCACGTCGGCGCCCTGCTGGGTCAACCCGCGCGCCAGCGCCTGGAACATGGCGGCCGAACTTGACCGCATGTCCTGCCCCACCACCACGCGCCGGCAGTTAAGAAAACTCGCAAACGCGCGGCCGATCTTAAAGGCCAGGTCCTCGTCCAAGTCCTTGCCGACCACGCCCCGGATATCATATGCCTTAAAAATTCCAGCCATAAGTAAACCTCATCAAAATGTCATAGCCAACCACTGCATTAGCGAAGAACCAGGAACAAAGTTAATTGTTTACCATATTGACATGTTCAGAAACAAGCTTGAATCGTCTTGCCCGGCAATTCTTTACGGGTTCATTATCGAGGATAATCGAGGATAATGCCGGGTTGACAAATGGAAGCGGACGCCTATATTACGCCCTCAACGGTTAGCACCATCGGGCTGGCTTTCTTAAGACCCTGCGATAACCGCCGGGCGTCAGCCGGAGAGCATCCCATAGCGGAAATTCACATCATGAAGCAAAAAATCAAGGTTGGTATTGTTGGACTGGGAGCGATCGGTAAAGTTCACGCTGATGCCTACGCGCATTGTGCCGATGCCGAGTTGACGGCCCTGTGCGACGTGGACGCCGGCCGCCTGGCAGAAGTGAGTGAAAAACATCAGGTCAAGGCCCGTTTCACGGACTATCGGGACCTCTTGAAAACGGATGTGGCGGCGATCAGCATTTGTGTCGGCAATCATCTGCATCGCGATGTGGCCGTGGCCGCCCTGCGCGCCGGCAAGCATATTCTGCTCGAGAAACCGATGACCCTGAATGCCGGCCAGGCCGCTGACATTGTCGCCACCCAGAAGAAAGCGCACAAGGTAGTTCAAATCGGAATGGTCAACCGCCAGAAGCCGGAAGCGCAACTGATCCGGGAGGAAGTCCAGTCCGGCCGGTTGGGCGAAATTTATCATATGCGCGCCGTGCTGATTCGGCGGCGGGGCATTCCGGGGCTGGGCGGTTGGTTCACCACCAAGGCCGTTTCCGGCGGCGGGCCGCTGATTGATATCGGCGTACATTGGTTGGACCTGTGCATGTACCTGAGCGGCCAGTGGCATCCCACGCGTGTCAGCGCCATGACCTACGCCAAATTCGGCGCCAACATGCGCTCTTACAAATATGTCAGCATGTGGGCCGGTCCGCCGAATTACGCCGGCGTTTGCAATGTCGAGGATTTCGCCACCGGCCTGGTGCGTTTCGGCCGGAAGGCCACCCTGAGCTTTGAAATCGCCTGGGCTGCCAATTCCGAAGAATCCGCATATATTGAACTGATGGGCGATAAAGGCGGCGTCCGGGCAATGGACGGCAAGCCGCTGAAAATCCTGACCGAATACGAGGGCCGATTAGCGGATATTACTCCGCAATTCAACGCCACCAGCAACCCGTTTCACGTGCAGGCCGCTAAGTTCCTGGCGGCTTGCCGCGGGGAATGTCACCCGGCGGCGACCTCGGCCGAAGGCCTGACCTTGATGCGTCTGATGGACGGTATTTATAAATCAGCAAAGTCCGGCCAGGAAGTGGCGCTCTGACCTGAATATCGGAAAAAATCTTTATCGGGTAAGCCGCGGGGTGTTTTACCTTGGCACACTCATTGTGCATCCTGTTTTGTGTTTAAACATCGAGTTTCCATTTTCCATAGAATTGAGGAAGAAGCTCTTTAAACTCGCGGAAGAACTCGTCGGCCATCCTGGCCGCAATGTCCTGGTCCGGCACCAGGGGATCACAGCTTAATGCCTGGACGGCAAGGTCCCGGTTGCCCGTCAGGCCGGCCTCCACGATCATTTCCTGCACGGGGATATGCCGCATCAAATATTGGATAAGGATCTGGGGCAGGCTGCCGACGGCAATGGGGTGGATGCCCAGCTGGTCTACGTACGCCTGGCTTTCCACGACCACCTCCCGCGGCAGATTGTCAATCTGGCCCAGGTTGGCGGTATTGACCGGGGTGAGCAGTTCCTGGCCGCCGGTTAGGGCAGTAATGATCCGGCTGGCGTGCTCATGCGAGGGCTTAAGCCATAAGGCTTCTTCTCCATTGAGTAATCGCTGGACCTTCTTCTTGCGGCCTTCGACCCCGCGCTGATGCGCAAACGTATGAAAGTGCCCGCCCACGCCCCACCGGTCGGCGGTCTGCGGGCTGGCCAGGAAGTGGCGGAAGAACTCGGCGGTGTGGGCATCGCCGGCGGCAGACAGGTACCCGATCTTTTCCAGAAAGTCCAGTTTGATGTGTTGCCTGGAGTTGACCCCGCCGGAGTAGATCAAGTCCTCCGGTACCTTGCCTTCCACCACATAATCAAATGCCGGATGTTTCCGGTGATATTCTTTCAGGAGATCAAACCCATCGCGGCCGCCGATGTCCATCGCCAGGATCCAGATCAGGTGGTTGATCCCGGCCATCTTGACCTTGGTATCCTTCTCCCAGTCAGCGAGACCCAGGAAGGCGGCGATATGAAGCAACAGTCCCTGAAGCTCATGACACAAGCCGACCGATTTGACGGGGCTGACCTTTTGCAGGCTGCGGGTCAGCACGGTCATGGGGTTGGAATAGTTCATAAACCAGGCATTGGGAGCATATTGTTCCACTTTTCGAATGATATCGACGACGACCGGAATGTTGCGTAAGGCCCGGCTCCAGCCGCCAGGGCCGACGGTATCGGCCACGGTTTGGATAATCCCGTATTTGGCGGGGATTGCCATGTCCAGCACATTGGCGTCGTCACCGCCGGTGCTGATGGTCAAGCCCACAAAATCCGCGCCCGGCAGGCAGGCGGCAAGGTCCGTGCTGGTTTCGATCCGGAGGCCGGCCTGCATGGCATCGGATATCTTATCACATAAAGCCTTAACGAGCTTCAAGGCCTCCGGGTTGAGATCCTGGAGGACGATGTGCATGCCGTGAAGCTCCGGCAGGCAGGCGATATCCGTGATGAACCGATACGTCCAGCCGTAACTGCCTCCGCCGATCAGGACGAGTTTTATATCCGATTTCTTGGGGTTGGTCATTAGGGTCTTTATGTGACACGCCTGCCGAACCTGTTTGTGGTTGCAGAAGGATGTAATGTATTTTTTTACCGTGCGCCTGTCAAGATGCATGCGGCGCGCCACTGCTTCATAGGTCCCGTGCCGTTGATATAATAGGCCGATGAGTGGTTGAAAACCGTCGCGTTCGACCTCGCCGACACATATCTTGGGCGATAAAAAATCCGTCGCGAACATTATGATTTGCTTCGATAACGATTGATATTATCATATCAGGAACTATATGATTGAAGGATTATTTGACGAAGCCATTGTCCGGGCACGCGCCAAGTTTGTCGCCATGGCGGCGACATTTTCCCTGGGCGTGTTCAACGATAATTTCTACA
>VSJD01000041.1 GCA_008636095.1 Kiritimatiellota bacterium
AGCAGGCGGTTCTGTTGCTGGCGGTCGGCGCGGGGCGCCCGGATATGCAGGGCTACGCGCTGGCCATTTATTCCCTGCCGTTCATTCTCTGCGCGGCGCCGGTCGGCTGGCTGGCGGATCGCTTTTCTAAGCGCACCGTCGTGATCGGCACCAAGGGATTGGAACTCGTTGCCATGCTGGCCGGCGCCGTCGGCATCTGCACCGGCCACGTATGGCTGATCTTTACCATGCTGGGCCTGATGGGCCTGCAATCTGCCTGCTTCAGCCCCGCACTCAACGGGTCCATTCCGGAACTCTATCCGGCCGGCTACGTGCCCAGGGCCAATGCTGTGCTGCGCATTTTTGTGACCCTGGCAATTCTCTCCGGTATGGCCACCGCAGGCTTTGCCCTGGACCGGACCGGCACAGGCTGGCTCGGCCTGGCCCGCGGTCATATAACGGTGGCCCTGATCGTTATCACGGTGGCCGTAGTTGGCCTGCTCGTGAGCTTTGGCGTGGCCCGGCGGCCCGCGGCGGCGCCGCAGGCCAAATTCCCATGGACGGGTCCCGCCGACAGTATCCGGCAACTCCTTGAAACACGCGCGGATCCCCTGTTGGCCATCACCATCGGCGCCAGTGTTTTTATCTGGTTCATCGGGTCACTGCAGATTCTACTGATTAATCCGTTAGGGCTCCTGCAGTTCCGTTTGGGCAATGCCGCCACCAGCGCCTTACTCGTAGCTGAACTCACCGGTATGGCAATGGGCGGCGTCCTTGGAAGCCGCCTGGCCACGGGACCGCGCTGGTATCGGCCTGTGATCGCCGCAGGTATTGTGTTTTCGCTGTTAATGATCATGCTGACTGCTGTTCCTGTGCTTCCTGCTATCCTGCAGCACACGGCCCTGTTTCTTCTCATTGCCGGCACGGGCGCGGCCGGCGGTGTATTCCTGATTCCCGTGGAAAGTTTTATCCAGGTGCGCGCCGCGCCTGAACGCAAGGGAGCGGTCCTGGCGGCTGCCAACTTTGTGGTCTTTATCGGCATCCTGCTTTCCGGGTTTCTGGCCAACATGCTCAATGCGGCGTGGCGGCCGACAATAAGTTTTGGTATTGCGGGGACACTTTCGCTGTTGATGGTTGGTTGGTTATTCCTGAAGTATCGCAGAGCAGACCGTGGACCGTCGGCTGTAGGCTGAAAGTGATCGTAAATGGAGCTAACCTGACCGGCGGGATAATCGTGCGTTGCCGAGATCTTTGTGATTTTCGTTCGATGTTCGGCGTTCGACTCGCCTGGGCGAAGCGCTTCGACGGAGCCTGGTGTTGAATGTTTGCTTTGGCAGAATTGGGAGAATCCCCATGATCGTACGCCTGCTCAGCGCCCTGGCCCGCGGCCTGTTGCACCTGCGGTACCGCCTCCAATTGGACGGGCTGGAGCAGATTGCCGCCCAAGGCCGCGGCGGCATCTTGTTTTTGCCGAATCATCCCGCCCTGATTGATCCCTTTATCATCTGGTCGGAACTGTCGCGGTATTTCAGGATGAGCGCGTTAGCTGATAAAGACCAGATGGACCGCCCAATCCTTCGCTCGATTGCCCCGTATGCCGGCGTGCGGATGATCCCGGACCCGCTGAAATACGGCAAAGCCTGCCAGGCCGAAGTGGCGCGCGTACTGGCGGATTGCGTGACTGGCCTGAAACTTGGCGAAAATTTTTTACTTTATCCGGCCGGCCACATCAAACACCAGGCCCGCGAGGATCTGGGCGGGAACAGCGCCGTCGAATTCATTCTCCAAAACATGCCGGAGGTGCGGGTGGTCCTGATCCGCACATACGGACTCTGGGGAAGCCGTTTCGGCTTTGGCGCCGAAGGGCGTCCACCGCACGTTGGCCGTGCGCTCGGACAAGGAATCCTGGCCATTCTGGCCAACGGCATTTTCTTCGGCCCGCGCCGCCGCGTTGCGATCGAACTGGCCGAGCCGGCCGACCTGCCCCGCAGTGCGCAGCGTAACACGCTCAATCGTTACCTCGAAGCCTTTTACAACCGGGACATACAGGCGAACACCTACGTACCTTACACCATCTGGGAACGAGGCGGCCCACGCCCGATGCCGGAGCCGGCAACCTTGAATGTCTATACGGCTGGTGAACTAATTCCTCCCGCCACGGCCGAGATCGTGCTGAAGCATCTCCGGGATCTTTCTGGAAAACAAAGCTTGGCTCCTGAGGAAACCCTGGCCGGCGACCTGGGCCTGGACAGTTTAGCGCGCGTGGAATTGGCGCTCTGGGTGGAGCAGGAATTCGGATTCCCGGCCGGCGAGGATAGCCTGGTCACCGTGGATGATGTCCTGTGCGCCGCATGCGGACAGTTGATATCGGCCGGACCGCTGGAACTGAAATCAGTCCCAACGGGTTGGTTCGATGCACACCGCGTGCCGGTAATGCTCCCCGAAGGCCGTACGCTGACGGAGGTATTTCTGGCCCAGGCCCGGCGCGGACCGAACCGGGTTGCCGTTGCCGATCAATCTTCCGGTGTTAAAACCTATCGGGACATGCTGACCGCCATCCTCGTCTTGAAACCCGAAATCGAACGGCTCGAAGGCCGTTATATCGGGATCATGTTGCCGGCTTCGGCGGGGGCCGCCATCCTGTATTTTGCCGCTCTCTTTTCCGGCAAAATACCGGTAATGATCAATTGGACAATAGGGGTGCGCGCGCTCACGCACGCCGTGCAATTATTGAAAGTGCGCCATATCCTGACCGCCCGCACACTGGTACAGAAGCTGGAAATGCAGGGCGATGAATTCGGCGCCATCGAAGATAGGTTCCTTTACCTGGAATCCTGGCGTAAAACTTTTCCATGGTACCGCAAGCTGGCGGCCGCGCTCAGGAGCCGGACAAGCTGGGCTACGCTCGATGCCGTCCACGTGCCGGAAACAGCCGTCGTGCTATTCACCAGCGGTTCGGAAAGCCTGCCCAAGGCCGTGCCATTGACACATACCAACCTGCTGGCCAACATGCGCGACTGTCTAAGCGTGATCCGTCTCCGTGAAAGTGATCGGTTCCTGGGCATCCTGCCACCGTTTCATTCGTTCGGGATTAATGTGACCATGGCCTTCCCGCTTTGCGCCGGCATTCCCATGGTTTATCATCCAATGCCTACGGAAGGTGGCCTGCTGGCGCGCCTGATCAAAGCCTATCAGGTCACCGTGCTCGCGGGCACGCCCACGTTTCTGAACGGCATTCTGCGCGCGGCCGGCGGGAATACGCTGGAGACGTTGCGCATCGTTATTTCCGGCGCCGAAAAATGCCCCGCTGCCGTGTACACGGCATTGGCGCAAAAAGCGCCCGGGGCAATTATATGGGAAGGCTACGGTATTACGGAATGTTCACCGGTCGTTTCGATTAATGACGGACACGCACCCGGGACCATTGGAAACGTACTGCCGTCCTTGCATCACGCCATCGTGCATCCCGAAACCGACCGGCGGGTGGCGCCCGGTCAGGTTGGCCTGTTGCTTCTGCGCGGTCCCTCGATATTTGGCGACTATTTGAATTATGAAGGCCCCTCGCCGTTTGTTGAGATGGAAGGGAAGTCCTGGTATCGCACCGGCGACCTGGTCTCGGAAGATACCGGAGGCGTGCTGACATTCGCCGGAAGGCTTAAGCGGTTCGTCAAGCTCGGCGGCGAAATGATATCCTTACCGGCCATTGAGGACGTCCTGTTTCGGAATTTTGCCGACGATGCCGCGGAAGGCCCCGTGCTGGCCGTGGATGCAACACCCT
This sequence comes from Kiritimatiellota bacterium, assembly GCA_008636095.1. Classification (GTDB taxonomy): domain Bacteria; phylum Verrucomicrobiota; class Kiritimatiellia; order JAAZAB01; family JAAZAB01; genus VSJD01. The sequence continues at coordinate 3,758 of VSJD01000041.1, forward strand.
CGGATACGGCGCCCGAGCTGGTCCTGTTTACCGTAAAACCCATAGCCCGCGAAACGGCCAACAAGGCGCTCCGCGCGGCGGGCCTTTCCCCTCTGCACAATATACGCGACGTGCGCGTGGTGGAAGCCATCCCGACCCTGGGCACAGGCAAGACGGATTACCGGGCACTGAAGAAAATGCTGGCGGGGTGAGAAGATTCTGGAGTTCCAGCCGGTATAAACCTGGCGTTTTCTTGTAGGGCGGGCATGTCCGAGCTATGCGAGGATCTGCCCGCCGGAATAGCATCCCGGATGCGGCGGGCATCCCGATAAAATCGGGAGTACCCGCCCTACAATCGGAACAACGGAAAGCCGGGCGCACAAAGAAAAACGGCGGGCTCAGAGAGTCCGCCGTTTCGGTAAATACGTCCTACCGGTATCATCACGCCCGGGCGGATTTGGCTTCGCCCACGATTTTGACAAAGCCTTCCGGATCGTGAATGGCGATTTCGGAAAGCATTTTCCGGTTTAGTTCCACGTGGGCTTTGGTCAATCCCTCGATAAAGCGGCTGTACGTAATGCCGTTCAGGCGGCAGGCGGCCGACAAGCGCGCAATCCACAGACTGCGGTACTCGCGTTTCTTAAGTTTGCGGTGGATGGTGGCCAGACGCATGGCCCGGTCCACGGCTTCCGTGGCCTGGCGAATCAATTTACTGCGCGACCCGTAAAATCCTTTGGCCTGCTCCAGGCGGCGTTTTCTCCGGCGGCGCGAGGCTGGCGCATTAGTGGCTCTTGGCATGACGCGTTCTCCCCTTCGATTTACAAAAAACGGTTAAAACAGATGTCCAATACGTTTCTGTTCCATATGACCCAATGCGCGCTTATTACGGGCATTGCGTTTGCGCTTGCGCGACTTGGAGGACATTAAGTGACCGTGCCCGGCACCCAGATGGATTATTTTACCGGTAGCGGTTTTACGGAACCGCTTACGCAACGCTTTCTTGGTCTTCATTTTCGGCATAGGTTCGCTCCCCTGTTATGTAAAACCAGTATTTATAAACCATTCGCCGCAAATGTCCAGACCTATTTCCCAAAATATTTTACGCGCCGGGTTCACTTGCCCGCGGATTTGATGCCGGGTAATATTGACTTCCGGCAAGTCTCTTGTAAAGTGCTGGCATGGGTGAATCTTTATCCAAGCCGGTGAAGGTTGCTCGGGACGTCTGGATGATTCCGGACCTATGCAACGTTTATGTGCTGAAGGCCGGTAAATCCGGACTTGCCATTGATTTCGGTTCCGGCGCCTGGATGCAGCGTTTGCCCACCTTGGGCATTGAGCGAATCGAACAGGTCCTGCTCACCCATCATCATGCCGACCAGTGCGCGGGCCTGGCTGGCGCGGCCGAGCGCGAGTTTATGGTGCGATCCCCGGCCGGCGAAAAGCCGAACATCGATCCGGCGGATTTGGCTCGGCGCATTCAGGAATGGAAAAAGCTTGCCTATACCCCTTACTTTCATAGTGCCGCGCTCTGGCAGGGCGTGCCTGGCGTTGTCTGCGACCTGTACCCCGATTCAGAACTTTGGTTTGGCCCCTTCTGTCTGCGCATTGTGCATACGCCGGGCCACGGGATGCACGCCTGCTCGTATGTTGTCGAAGCCGGCGACCTGCAACTCTGTTTCTGCGGCGATGCGGCACATGCCGGCGCAACCATCTGGGAGCCCTATCATCTGGAATGGGACCACTGGACCGGCGAAGGCGCGCTGGCTGCCTGGCAGGGAATCAAGCGCCTGCTCGGCATCGGGATTGACCGGCTTTTGCCGTCACACGGACCACTCATTGAATCGGCGCCGGACAGGACGCTCTTGGCATTGGCGGGCAAGTTGCTGACTTTCTACAATGCCAAAGGCTGTATTGCGCCGGGCGAAAAGGACCATTTTATAGCGCCCACACAGATTTTTGGGGGGACTCGACGCTACCTGGATGCTCTTTACCAATTCGGCGGTAATGGCTACCTGCTTGTATCCAAGACCAACGAGGGGTTGGTTGTGGACCCAGCCCTTGCCGACCTGCCGTTTCTGGACAACCTGCTTAAACGGCTGGGCAATGTGCGCCCGACCGCCATGTTGATCACGCACTGCCACTTCGACCATTGCGATGGTGCGGCCAATCTGCAGGCCGCGTATCGGACCCGGGCTTACCTGCATCCTAAAATCGCTGAAAAAATCGGCCGACCACCATCAGGACCAACGCCGTACCTGCCGGTCAAACCCGTGCAGGCCGATGTACTACTGCCTGAAAACGGGATGTGGACCTGGAACGAATATGAGTTTCGCGTGGCGCATTGGCCGGGCCAGACCTGGTGGCATGCCGCTTACCTGACCACCGTCAATCGTCAAAAAGTGCTGTTCGGCGGCGACTCATTCCAGCCTGTATCACGCTGGAACGGCACCGGCGGTTTTTGCGCCAACAATAACAGCCGCTTTCGCGAGGGTTTTATCCCGTCGGCCCGCCTGATGCTCGCGTGGCAGCCGGATATCCTGGCCAATGGGCACCGGTGCGTATTTCGCTTCACCGAGTCGCGTTTTCGGCAGATCATTGACTGGGCATACTTCGCAGAGCGGGCGGTGTTGGCACTGTGCCCCAGCGGCGATTTGGAAGCCGACTATTACAAGCCGTATCATCCCCACGAACGCAAGGTGATGGCGCCGAAACCGGAGACAGCCAAGCTGCCGGAACGTCAGGCCGAGTCCACCGTCCGACAGGCCCCGGCACCCGCCAAAAAAGCGGTGCCGGTGTCCGCTCCTAAAGCAAAAGACAAACCCCGGCCTAATAAAATCGCCAAGGCAACCAAGACTGTTGGACGGGTTAAGCCCAAAGCCAAACCGGTTGTCCGGCAAACGCCGGTCGTTCGGCAAACGCCGGTCGTTCGGCACGCGGCATCGAAAAAGAAACAAAAAAGGGAGCGGGGATAACCATGAGCGCCTCATGTGGCCGGTGGCCGATATCGGATCCGTCCACGCCCTCCATATTAACCGCCGAACCTTGAGCCATGTCCTATTTTTCCATCGACAGCACCACGCTTTCAAACACCTGAAATTGGGCGCCTTCGCGCCAGGCATCGGCGGAAAGCCCCGCCTTCTGGCTGAGGTACGCAAGCGTTTCTTCTTTTGTCCAACCCTGTTCGGTGGCGACTTCCGGCAGAAACACCGCGCGCGCGGCGCCCTTGCCCAGGATAATCCCATGCTGACCAAGTTTGAACGCATCCAGGTTTGGAATATCCCTGATTGGGCTCAGGATGGAAACGTCCACCGTGATCTCCGGCAGTTCGGCGCTCTGGACCGGGCTGAACCTGTAATCGTGCATGGCCGCATTTACGGCGTTACGATGCACCGAGAGATATAGAGGTTCCACCGGGGCCAGCGACCCGATACAGCCGCGCAGGTCCCCGCGGATCTTGAGTGTAACGAACGTGGCGGTATCTACCTTGAGCTTGGGTGTGATCGTGTAGGACTCGATCGGAAACGACCCTTTTTTCTTATTCATGGCGCCTGTGGCGCCATTCACACACCAGGCCAGGGTGTCTTTGGCGATCGCAAAGAGCGTTGCTTTTTCCTCGTCCGTCAGTCCCGGCGTCCAGGCGCCACTGCGATGTTCACTGATGCGCATGTTTGACTCCTTTGTTTTATTATTGTCCGGAAGTTTTTGCTGAGCTCCGGTTTCTGCGCCAAGCGCTGTTTCCGTCATGAAGCTGAAAATGGATGCAAAAATGATATTCATCACAGACTTTAGCATAACCGCCTCCTGCTTTGGTCAATTGCCGGTTTACGGATTATTTTCAGCAGCTTTGCCGTTCTCGCGAACGGCCCCTACACCGAAATGCATGACCGCCTGCCCAAGCTCGGTCAGAGAAGCTCGGCTAGTGGTGTAGCCGCGGTTCGGTAGAACCGCTATGTTTTAATGTTAAGGAATTTCAAAGTTTGCCAAGCGCTAGCTGGGGTTGTAGCCGGAGGCGTTGACCCCGGATCCGCGATCATCGATCGCGGCTACAGTTAAGAGTTGCCTGCTCTGCGGGCCTAATTCAACATTCTTCATTTATTTCCTCCGGCTGGCCCGATCCAATATGTCCCGGTCGTGCGGGGTCAGCCGGCCGAGGCCCCACTTGGATATTTTGGCCAGAACTTCGTCCACTTCCTGCGACGAGGGCGGCGCCTCCGTTTTGGTTTCCCAATCGCGGCCGCCCCCGCGCAAGACCTTGAACTTGCGCCGTTGCCAGCGCCAGCACAAGTCATTCCACCACTGGCGCGGATTGAAGGACCCGCGCCCAAACCCCTCATTGACTCCATACAGGCCATACAGATAACCGGCCAGTCCGCCCACCAGGTGGGCCGCGTAGGCAATTTGGCCCGGCTGACTGACGATCGCCAGCAGGCTGAAAAGGCCCAGGGCGATAGCCAGCGTCCGCGCGCGCAGGCTGACCGGTATCACAAAAAAGACGAGCAGAGTCACCGGCCGTTGCGGAAACAATCCCGCAAATGCGCCCAGCACGCCAAAGATCGCTCCCGAGGCGCCCAGGCAGTGGCTGACCGGTGTGCCGCTGATCAAAATCCAGCCCACCCCCGCCAGGATGCCGCAGGCAAAATACAGCACCATAAATCGCCGCGTACCGATGGCACGCTCAGTTTCCGGCCCGAAGAAAAACAAACCCAGCATGTTCAGAATCAGGTGCCAGAGGCCGCCGTGCAGGAACAGGTAGGTCACCGGCTGCCAGAGTTCCAGGTGAAGCAGACCATTCAGGCTCAAGCTGAACATGGCCGTGAAAGCACCGCCAGTCAGCCGATCCGCAATGACCTGCAAGAGGTAGGCCGCCGTCGTGCCGATCAGCAGAAAGCGGACCGCCGGCGTCAGGCCCGGCGCGAATGAATAGGAGTTAGAGTATTGCATGAGAAAATGGCGCAGTGTTCAAGTAGCTTGTTGCAGGTTCCATGCGCAATGAACGCGGCAACAAGGACGTTAGTGTCCAGCACGATTCTCATGACACCTTGTCAAAGACGTCTTGATCTGTAGAGACGCCATGCCGGCTTGCCTTGGCAACCATGGACTCGCGTACAATGTCACTGCGCGAGACGCATTCGTCCTGCGACATCCGGTCGAGTTCCCTGCGGATGGTGTCCGGCAGACTGATAGTGATGATGCGTGACATTGAGCACTCCTATTCGATTGTGATGATCTCACATCCTAACCTGACGGGGCAGGCTGAGCCGCTTTGCGGCGATAGCTTGTCCCCGGGTTATACCTCTCATGTCAGCAACCGGAAGAACGGGGATTTCGCCGCCTTCTTATCGAAGGTCATCCCTTCGCTGCAACCGCAGGACTGCGCTGCCAAGGCGATCAGCAGGTCTGAGAGATCGGCATTGCTTTTGCTACCCTCGGATAGCCAACTCTGCAGCACTTGATCTTTTTCAAACTCAAGAATCGGCATGCTTTTTAAATCGTCAAACGAGTCGAGTATTTCCTTCCGGGGCTTGTCATAAGCGCTTTCCAGAACCCAGATGGTTTCGAGCACTACCAGCAAGGGGACAAACAAGACCTCGCGAGCAGACTCGGCCTGCTTGAATCGGGTATACACAATCTGGGCCTGTTTCTCGTCGTCGCGGACAAGGAACCGAACGATGACGTTTGTATCCAGTGCGATCACGGTTTTACACCCCGCATCCGCTGAGCGATGGCCTTGTTCATCTCGGCAACAGTTTTGCCAACCTGCCCGGGTTGATGAAGCCTTCCGAAAACATGATCCACGGTTTTTGTCACGGGCTTCAGCACGGCTTCGGTCTGGTCGTGCATGACGAATGCGATTCTGTCGCCGGAATGAAGACGAAGTGAGTCCCTTACCATTTTTGGTATGGTGATCTGCCCTTTGCTTGTAAGCGTCGCAGTAACCATGTTGCAAACCTCCTTACTTTACGAATTCTCCTTACTATATGGCAAGGAGTATCTGGAGTCAATCCATTTCTTGAAGCAATAAGCGGGGGCCCAGCCATCATGTTCCCATGCATTTGGAAATACTCGCGGTCAGGCCGCTGATAAAATTAGCTTCGCTGAACCGCTCGGCGTTGGCCCGGATCGCGACGGGGTCCCACGTGGTCGCAGCACCCTGCTCGATGGCACCCAGCAGGGCCGCCTCGGTTTGGGCATGGAAAAAAATCCCGGTTTGACCATCCACAACCGTTTCCAGTACACCACCGATACCGTAGGCCACCACCGGCCGGCCGCAGGCCTGGGCCTCCACCGGTACGATGCCGAAATCCTCCTCGCCGGGAAAGACCAGCAGGCGGCAATGGCGGTACAAATCACGGATGCGCTCGTCTTCCAACCGCCCCAGGAACTCAATGCGCGCACCCGCCATCCGGCGTAACCGGGTGGATTGCGTGCCCATGCCGACAATTTTCAGCGGGTATCCCAACCGGGTATACGCCCGCACGGCCAGCTCAATTTTTTTGTACGGCACCAGCGCGGAAACAATCAGGTCATATGCGCCGGAAGCACGTGAAGTGTGGATGTATTGCTGATTTCTGATTGTTGATTCATGATTGTCGACCTCTGACCTCTGACTTCTGACCTCTGATCTCTGATCTAAGCGTGGGGTGCCGACACTTTCCGGTGGGGCCGGCGTCCAGAACGATGTGTTGACCGGCGGATACACTACATCGGCCTCGCGTCCGTAAAATGTTTGGATCCGTTTCTGCACGTGGCGGCTCAAGGCCACGAACCGGTCCACGCGATCGCAGGTCGCGCGGTCCCAAGCGCGCAAACGGCTCAGATACGGAGTAAGTGCCATTTTTTTAAGCGTGTTTTTCCCGAAATATTCCTCGTAAAACAGCCAGGCATAGCGCATGGGGGTGAAGCAGTAGCACAGGTGCCGGGCGCCTTTGGGCGGTGGCAAACCCTTGGCCACACAGTGGCTCGTACTGATCAACAGGTCCGCGGCCATCGGTTGCAGGCGTTCGATGGCATCGGGAAAAAATGGCAGGAAATAGCGGTAGTGTTGCCGGATGCCCGGTACACGCTGAAGCCACGAGGTCGTCACCGGATGCGCGTTGATGACGTCGGAAACGGCTGCCGGATTGTGAATCAGCGTGTATATCGGCGCCTTTGGAAAGGAGCGGCACAAGACTTCCAGCACGCGCTCTCCGCCGCGCATGCCGGTCAGCCAATCGTGGGCCAGGATGACCCGGTCAGGCAATTTTCGACTCGCCTGGGCGAAGCGCTCTGGCGGAGCCTGGTTTTCAATTTTCAATTTCGGATTGGATTGGTTCATTCTTCCGGTCCAATTGACATCATTCTTCATTCGACGTTCGGTGTTCGATGTTCGCTTCGATTGTGCCCCATTCATTTTCCTGCCATGACTTTTTTATAGGCCTCCAGGGTCATTCGCGCGGTGGCTTCCCAGGTGAATTTTTGCGCCTGCCGCAGGCCGCGTTCGCGCATATCCCGCGCCAGACGGGAATCAATCAACACACGCCGCATTGCTTCGGTAAGGCCGATCATGTCCTGCGGTTGGACGATCAGCGCGGCGCCCCCGGCCACTTCCGGGAGCGATCCCTTGTTACTGCAGATGACCGGCGTGCCACAGGCAAAAGCTTCCAGCACGGGCAGGCCGAACCCTTCATACCACGAGGGCTGAACGAATACATCGGCATTCTGGTACTCGCTCACCAGGCGGTCATCGGGCAGGTAGCCGAGCCACATCACTGCGTCTTCGACACCCAAGCTGGCGGCACGCCGTGATGCTTCCGGGTAACGCCGGTCCTTGGGACCCACTATACGCAATTCAACCGGCAGCTGGTATTGCTTACGCAATGCGGCAAAGGCTTCGATCAAGCCCACCAGGTTTTTATACGGGTCCGCCCGGCCCACCCACAGGATTGTTTGTTCGGCCCTGGCACCGCCCGGTGTCCAACCCGTGGCGTCGGCATCCGTCCGCACCGTGGGCTGAAACTTCGGCAAGACGCCCAGCGGAATCGCCAGCACCCGTTCCGGCGGCAGGCGCAAATAGCGGACCATGTCTTCCCGCGAAGATCGGCTATCGGTAAGAACCAGGTCCGAACGCACGGCCACCTCATGCATGAGCCAGCGATACAGCAGGAAGAACCGCCGCTTCCAGGCGCGCGGCGCATAGGCTGGAAACATCAGCGGGATCAGGTCGTGAATTGTCGTCACGCACCGAATACGCCCGGGCCTTCCGCGGGGAAACGCGCGCAATGGGATCATGTAATTCGGGGAATGAAAGACATCCAGGGCGGCTTCCGCCAGCATGCCGGGCAGGCGGAGCTGGTTGCGGATGGAAAACAGGCCGAAGGGCAGGAGGCACGTGCTGAAATTAGGCGCACTGCCCAGGTCCGTCTCCGCCACGGTCCGGTCTCGCAGCCCCGGGTCGCTGAAATAAACCACAAACTTATGCGCGCGCTCCAGGCGGGCCAGGTGCCGGATTAGTTCGCGGGTATAGGAACCGATGCCCGACAGTTCCTTGAAAATCCAACGCGCATCAATGCCGATCTTCATCCTGCCACCTTCCGGTAAATAGCCCAGGTTTGGCGGGCCGTTTCGCGCCAGGTATAACGCTGGGCCCAGGCACGGCCTTTTTCGATCATTTCGCGTCGCGTGGCGCTGTCCGCCAGCAGGCGCAGGGCTTCCCCGGCCCAGCGCTCGACGTCGAACTCCGCGACCAGCCGGGCGCCCTCACCCAGCACTTCCGGGAGCGAGCCGGCCGTCGAGGCAAGTACCGGCACGCCGCACAGCATGGCCTCCAGCGGCGGGAAACCGAACCCCTCGTATATGGACGGAAAAAGAAACAATTCGGCTCCTGCGTATAAAGCAGGAAGCTCGTTGTCATCGACATATTCCAGGTAGTGGATGGAACCGGCACGCGGGGAGGCGCGCAGGCGCTCCATGATCGGTTCGTATTTCCAGCCGCGCATACCGGCAATCACCAGGTCGCCGTCAAAAGCGGTCATGGCTTCAAAAACGCCCGCAAGGAAAGCCGTGTTCTTGCGCGGCTCCAGCGTACCGACTGTCAGCAGGTAGGGCCGCGTCAGGCCGCGCTCCCGGCGCAGTCGCGCCACCGCCTCCGGGTCCGGGGGACACATGTGGTCTGCCGCGCCCAGTGGGATGGAAAACACCTTGGCCGGGTCCACCCGCAATAGCTCTATAATTTCCCTCGCGCTGAAGCGCGAAACCGTAATGACGGCACTGGCGCGCCGGACAGTATCGGCTATGCTGGCCTTCAGGTAGGCCAGGTTTTTGGCCTCGGCCATGGCCGGATAGCGCAGGAAGCTGACGTCATGCACAGTAACCACGGTGCGGCCAGAGGTAAGCGGTGGAATGATGAAATTGGGGAAGTGATAGACGTCCGCCCGCCCGGCCAGCCAGTCGAAGGGCGGCCAATGCAGGGTTTTCCAGCTTTTCTGAATGAGCCGTCCCGGGCACCAGCGGATGGCTTGCTGGTCCAGACCGGGCGTGGCGAACGCCAGTCCACGCCGCCGGAAATCGAAATAGAACAGCCGGAGCCGGTCTGCGCCACGGCTTTCGCCGAGGTGCTCGACCAGTGCACGGGTATAGCGGCCCACCCCGGCCCGCTGGGCGACCGCCGGCTGAATATCAAGGCAAACATTCAATAGATCCCCTTTTTGAGTTGACAATTACCGGCATCATTCTAATAAAGATAGCCGATCATACAAGCAACTACTGAGTAGTCCCATGCATAGACAAGCTCAATTTGAAAACTTGCGGGCCTCGGAATTGTATTGCCCGACCTGCCGGAAGCTCCAGCCCGTGCGCGAGCGCCTCCTGCTGGTTCTGCCCCATGCCGAATTGTATGATTACCGGTGCATAACCTGCGGCCTTTCGTTGGGATCCCGTGAAGTCAAGGCACCTGTGCAGGCGCTGGTTCCTGCTTCGTCCATACCGCACCGTCGGCCGGACCCGAGGAAACATGGATGATTGGTGATGGTCGATGGCTGATGGTCAATGGGGGATGGTTACCATGGCTGATTGTGTTAAGGGTTGAATCATCGTTCATAAACCCTCATAGGCGGACAAGCCCTCGTATAGGTTAAATAAACTTTGGATCAATCAGGCCGCATTAACCATTAACCATTTCTGCAGAGGCAAACGATGATTGAATGGAAACGTAATTTGGTCATGGTGGGACTGTCCCAGTTTTTCTCGATCATGGGTTTTGCCTTTGCCATGCCGTTCGCGCCTTATTATATCCAGCAATTAGGCATCACGGAGCCGAACGAGCTGAAAATGTGGATAGCGCTGTTCACGGCGGCGGCGCCGCTGACACTGGCCGTGGCTTCGCCCATTTGGGGCGCCCTGGGCGATCGGTACGGCCGACGGATCATGATGTTGCGGGCCAATTTCGGCGGCATGCTTGTGGTGGCTTTGATGGGTCTGGTTCCCAACGTGCAGATGCTGGTCATGTTGCGCCTGCTGCAGGGCGTGCTGACCGGAACGGTGACTGCCGCGCAGACGTTTGTCTCCGTGCAAAGTCCGCCGCATCGTAGCGGCATGGTCCTGGGCTCACTCAGCGCCGCTGTCTTTTCCGGCAGTATGTGCGGCGCGTTTGTGGGCGGCCTGTTTGCCGAATGGTTTGGCTACCGCATGGCATTCATGGCTTCCGGCGTGTTATTGCTGTTGGCCGGGTTGCTGGTTTTGCTGGGTACGCGCGAGGAATTTGTGAGGCCGATCGAAGAAGAGGCCGATTCGATGGAAGATCGGGTCCGGATGTTCTGGGGTAAAATTGGCCCGGCCATTCCGATCCTGGCGCTGATGGCCGTCATGGGATTCGTGTTGCAGTTCGACATGGCTTGGTTGCCGTTATTGGTCCAGGAAATTCATGGCGCCCTGAAGGGCGCCGCGTTCTGGACCGGCTCGCTCGGGGCGGTGGGCGGTATTGCCGGGTTCCTGGCCGGCCCCATTATCGGGCGCATTGCCGACCGGATCGCGCCGCCGCGCATCGGCAAGATTTCGGCCTTCGGCGCGGGATTGATGATGATTGTCGTCGGATTATCTCACGGGTTTGCCCAACTTTTCATGGGACGATTTGGCGCCATCTTCTGCGCGGGCGGGCTGGATCCGGTATTCCAGATCTGGCTGGCTAAAACCACGCCGGCGGCATCGCGCGGATTTATTTTCGGATGGGCCGTGACCGCCCGCTCGCTGGGTTGGATGGCCGCGCCGCTGGCCAGCGGCGTGGTGGCCTGGATGTTCGGCCTGCGGGCGGTTTTTTTTGCCGCGGCGGCATTTTTCTTTCTGCTGATTCCGCTGATTGCGCTGATTGTCCGGTATTTGCCGCCGCCGCCGCAACCATCCGCAAAAAAAGAGAACTTGGTTTAGCACATGCTAATTGACATCGTTGGCGGTTCTTACGAACCGCGGCCACACCCGATCGGTGTAGGGGCCGTTCGGGAGAACGGCATATCATGGCGATGTTTTCCGCGGGGAGTGGGACAAGTACAATTTGCCGCTACCCCCTCCCAATAAATACTCCTTGCG
>VSJD01000021.1 GCA_008636095.1 Kiritimatiellota bacterium
GTGGATCAGTCACGGATACGTCCAAGATCGCGGCCCTGGTGCGGGCGGACCGTGCTATCAATGGAGTCGCAAGGAGTTGAAGAAGACCGTGTCGGTGGCCATGTCCAAGGAGCAGTATCTGTGGATGAAAAAGGCGATTGCAAACTGGCGGTACGTACAGCTAACGCTCAAGCGCATGCAGCAGATTTCCCGCTTGGTGCTCTTCCGCACCATCCCTGAACCGCCGCGCCGTAAGCCATTGAGCAAGCGAGTATTAGGCCTTAACTAAGCGCCATTCTGGGCAATGGTTGGCATTACAGACCTGGAACGCGGCGGCGTTCCATCTCCATCTGAAAGGGCGCGAAGAATGGATTGGGTGGACGGAGGCCCAGCGCTGAAATGAGCTCGCAAAACTTGCTTGTAATGCCCCTCTGGAGGCGCTACTGTGAGACACCAAGAAGGAATGCTCCCAGTCCGAAATAATAGCGTAAATTACCGAGGAGAATTCACCGTGAAGTCGATTGCTTCTTACTGTTTAATTGTTGCGATAGCCCTGCTTGTTGGAGGGTGTGCTACACGAGTGCCAGCGTACCTTGGAGCCATACGTTCAGAAGATCAAGTGGCGGTACTGAAGGCACCGTATCAGGGAGGGGCTGGTGGACTCCTTCTGCCTAGACGTTGGGTTGAATTCGTTGCTGTAAACGACTTTCCTGTATTGCCCGCCTCAAGGGTTGTCGAGGTCCTGCCGGGCACAAACAAAATTGAATTCATTACTAGCTTCCAAGCTTCGAATACTATGATGCCCGTCACTGCTGTACAACCAGGAGTTATGAAGTGGCAGGTTTCATCCAACATGGCGAAGTCAACGAAGACCAAAACTTTCACAATAGTTGTAGTTGCAGGTTGTGTATATTCTGTTTGGTATGAGGACGAAAATACAACGATCTATGTAAAGAACCATGGGAACGGAAAGATCGAATCGATTAGAATAGGGCAGGACACACAATAACGTCAACAATGCCAAGGCGCTACCCGTCGCCAATGATGCCTGTGGTAACAGCCACAGATGGTGTGGCAGTTCGGGCTAACCTTTAATGGGTAGTCTCGGCGATCTGATTGGGATGTCATTTATGCCATAAGTCTCGATGGACATTCGAGGCTGTCGGCATATTACTACTGCGACATGATTTCAAAACGGGCACGCGAATAGTAGTAGCGTACATAATAGGTTTTGCCTGCCTCGACTGACATATGGGGCGCGAACGCATGATCGCCACCAGGAGTAACGACTTCGAGGCGCATCATGCCCGGATTCCGATCCCACGCTAGCGTCTGACCATTGCAAACCGTGCCAATGAACATCGCCTTGGCGTCGCGAACGTCTCCCGATGAACGGGGTGTTCCAATGAGAGCTTTGATGTCTGGCGCGCCTTGTGAGATGCTTTCCTGTGAGGCGTATGCTAGCATCGCGATATTGCCAGCGAGGTCATAATTGCCTCGGGGAGAATCCTGGCTCGTATTCTCAGCCAGCCAAACGTTTCTTTGAATGCCTGTGCCGCGGTCGATCAGATAGTGGGACACGACCGCGCCAAGCATAGACGAGGTGCGGGTGAACACGATTCGGGCCTTGCCCTCCACAACTGGTTTCGAGAGAGAGAGTTCGTTGACAGAAGGAGCGGTAGGCATGGTAACACAGCCTGCAAGCATTATCAGGCCCGCAACCGGGACGAGTTGCCATTTGCAGAGTAAGGCGCGTGCATCTCCGTTGTTCATAGTCTGGTGTTTCCTGCTTCTTATCGCGTCCGCACTTGCCGTTCCGACTCGTGAAAAGATCTCTAGGTGCATGTTAAATATACCTCCACGTATGCCGCCAACACAGACCTTTGTATGTCTGGTCCCTATAATTCCGCCTTCATGATTTGGGTTTCCAACAAGTTGGACAGTTAGAAAGCCATATTAAGTTGTGACTTTATGGATGTCAACATCCTTGTTGGTGAGTTTTCGGCAGCGGTGTGTGGGTAAAAATATTCTTTTGGCAGGGAGAACGAACACGCGCGAAACGGACGAATAAGCGCCGTTCTGCACCGTGTCACATGTTTCCGTACGTCCTCACCGTCGCCAGCATTGATTGATCTTAACACTGACTTGGACAAACATCGGAACCGAACCTGCCGCCCCAAATCTAGCCACAGAGCCAGTTCCGGGACCTATATCAGAGGCCAGGTTCATTTATTCCGGTTTACCCCATGCTGCTTCCCATGCCTGCCCGCCGCAGCTACGCGCGTAGCGCGAGTGAAGATAAGGTCTAATTCTTCAATAATGCGCGTGTCATCTTCATAATTCCAAACTAATTCTTTATGAGTCTTGATTAAGTGTTTGATGTTATTGTCTTTGATATATTTTATTGCTTTGCCTGTTAATGTTTTTGTTTGTTGTTTACTAAGGCCTTCTGTTTCAGAGCATAATTCGGGGGTAAAGCACAAGTAAACTTTATTCTCTTTTTTCATGAACATAAAAGGCCAGAATTTACAATCAAACGGCCTTTGCTCGTAGATTTCGCACAAATGGTTGTCTCTAAGAAACGGGCAGATGTAAATATTGTTTTGTTTTTTTAGTTTTATTTGGAAAACGTTTTTTGAGTTTTTGTATAGTTTGAAATATGATTTGTTTAGATTCTTTATTTCTTGTTTTGTAAATAAGGGTGCGAAGTACAAGTCCTCTTCTTCAAATTTGCAGCAGCCTTTGCATTTTAAGCATGAACTGGTTGTGTTTTGTTTCATTGATTGTTACTTTATTTATTATTGTTTTAAAATTATGCGACAAGCACCTGTGACCGGGCCCAACTTTTCGAGCCAGTGGGAGAGTTAGTCTGAATTTGTTATTGATCATAGAACATGAGTCCTTATTTGTCCATCCTTTACGAAGGAAGGGCGTAGCCCGCGACCGCAGTCGGGGATGGAGCCCATCGAGTTGCAAAGCGGCTTGGACTAATATTCGCGTGCTAAAACCCGACTTTGTTTCTTGAAAAATTCGTAAAATCAATTAGTGTCATATTGCCCTGCGATTGGCGGCGCCTTGCTCGGGCAGATCCACGGTGGCGAGTATCCAGGTCGCGTCCGCTTGCTGAACGAGGTGCGGCGCACAGAAAGGGATCCGGAATGAAACGCGGTAGATTTAATGTCGCCAAGGTTCGGGTCGCGGTGGGATTATTGCTTGCATTTGCCACGGGGCCCAACACGCCTGCCGCCGATTTTCCACAAGGACTTATGCTCCACTTTAACTTCGACCAGGCGGAAACCGGCGGCGTTATTACCGATCGAACTGGCCGTAACAACAATGGTCGCGCCCTTGGCGCCAAGTGGACGTCCACAGGCAAACAAGGCGGTGCCTATGAATTCACGTCGACAAACAGTTACATTCAGGTGACCAACACCCCATCCTTGAACGCGACCCAGGCGACTTTTGCAGTGTGGTTCAAAACCTCGAGATCGGATTCGATTGAGCGATACATTCTGGATAAAAAGGCGGACAGCGGTTACGCCTTAAGCATTGCCGGCGAATCAAGGGGTAAGGACGCGAAATCAAAGGGCAAACTATGCGTCTGTGTTAACAACCACTACTGCCTGAGCGACAGCGTTGTCACGAACGGCGTTTGGCATCATGGGGCAGCGACATTTGACGGCGAGAACCTGAAACTGTATGTGGACGGACAACTTCAAAAGCAAGTGGTTTCCTGGCACGGCGAGATTGCTGCCAACACCAACAACCTGACCATCGGCATGAACAGATCCAATCCCGTGCCACAGGAGAATGGCCAGTCATTCGGCGGCGCGATTGATGAGGTGATGATTTTCAACCACGCGCTGTCCGATGCCGAAATCAAGGTCGTGATCGCATCTGTGAAGCCCAAGTTCACCAAGGAGCAGGTCACCAGACGTTTGATTGAACTCAAGGAACTTTTTGACAGGGGATTACTCACAAAAGATTTCTACGACCGGAAGGTCAAGGAATGTGAAGTCACGCCTTAAAATCCACGGAATATTCTGATACTGATTTGCAATCAAAACAATATAAATATTACTTTGATAGCAAGTTGGTATGACGAGAACCGTGATCAGGGTTTAGATGTTACGGGGGCAGCGGGTTGTTTCGGCGGTTTGGGTTTTTGAGGTGGCGTGGGAGTGAAGACGAAGGCCTTCAGTTCTTTTGCGGGAACGAGATGCCGCCAAAGGAAAGCTTGCATTCTGTCTTCCGCCGGTACGGCCGCGTGGACGACCTTCCGTCCTCCGTTCGTCGCGCAACCTTCGATGATCAAGTTGACGGGATCCTGCGTCTCACCCAGGCTGGTTTTCAACGTGAGCCGCGCCAATTCCTGGGTCCCTGTAAGATTGCCGCCTTTTAGCTCGAATCCACTCGGCGCACCCTTCAAATTAAACTTGATATTGCCGGTAAATCCATCCTGCCGGATGGCATAGACTTTGAGGGAAGCGGCGGAATTGCTGCGAATGTTAATACTGGACGGCACAATGCGCAGCGCAAAATCGGGTTGCGGTGCGCTAATACGCAGGCGGTATGCATATTCTATGCCGCCGTGGTGTTGGGTATCGTTCAGATGAATATAGTAGATGCCATTCGTGGGCAGAGTGGCACGGATGTAGGAATCCGCGTGGTGCGTGTTCAGTCCTGAGCCAACATCTTCATTATCGTCGTTAAACACCAGGCATTTACCGGAGGCATCGGTCAGCTTGAGCATGGAATCCAGCGGGGAGTCGAGCCGACGCGCATAGACTTCCGCAACGACCTCGACACCGACATGGCCTTCGAACTGGAATACATCCCCGTTGCCCGGCGGATCAATGCGCCCATTAACGATGATGGGAAGCGTCACTTTCTGCGCGGTCGCCGGGGTGTTGTTCGGTTCCTTTTCCAGACATTCCGGCAGCGTATCCATGGCAAAAAGCATAGGATTGGAAACCAATCCGTTTGTGCCGCGGGTAGTGATCGGATACACCCCCGGCACGGCATCTTCTGTATCAGGCGTTGTCATGGCCTCCGCAAGATTCCAACCTTTCATTTCGACCGTTGTTGAAGTGCCCACTCGTCCACCCAGCGGAAAGATGCTCGTCACAAATGGCAGCTCACCAATGGTAATGCGATAGACAAAATTCTCACGACCGCGGTAGAGCGCGTCGTAGATCGCGAACGTATATTCACCGTCCTCGGGAACTTCGTAAAGAATAACCGGATCGGGACTGCAACGATAGTCGTCATTATACGCCACTTCTTTGCCATTCGCGTTGCAAAGCACCAGCACAGGCTGAAACCAGCCGGGAACGGCATCGGCCATATACGGGATCAATCCCCGCGCCTGGACGATGACGACCAGGCGTTGACCCTTGCACGCCTCGAAACGAAACCTGTCCACGGCACCGGAAGAGATCTGGCCGTTCACGGTGCATGGCATTTTGATCCGTACCTCATCATCGTCGAAATCGCTTTGTGATCCCGGACCATCCATCATCGTCGTCGTCATCATCATTTCCGAACCGCCCCGCCCTCCTATGGCACGTTTCTTCCGGCGGAGACTTTGCGCCTCCTTGCCGAGCACTTGCAGAGGGCTGGTTGGCGCCGGCGACGCGGAGACCTCAGGAAGCTGGCCGACGTTGAAAACGAGCGGATTCGACACTCCGCGCGGTGTTCCCAGCCTTATCTCCCGTTCACCAGGTTGCGCATCGGGATCGATCGTGACCTCGACAATGACCAGGTTGGCAATCGAAGCACTGGCCGGCCGATCAACATACTCGCTGGTGAGCTTCTCGAGCCTTGCGATCAGATTAGTCATTCCTTCATCCGGTTTCTGCTCTAGCGGGTTTTTCAACTCTTTTAGTTGTTCGTTCAATAACATGAGCTCCGATGATCCAATTTTCTTGTTATACTCCACCACTTTTGCTTGAACACCCGAACCGGAGATAAACACACTGTTGACGCCTTCCAAAGACTGTCCACCAAAGGTAATCTGGAACGTAGTGCCCTGCTGGCCGCCGCCGGGATAAACAAAACCGATATACGACTGCGCCTGCGCGGCCGAAACAACCGCCAGCAAGGTGACCAACCCCAGAATCGCATACCATTGAGATCTGCGCATAAACCGCTCCATCATTTTTTCAATCCCGCCATTATGCGGCAGTAAAAACGCCGCCTATCCTTGACGCTCATATTTTGTTCGCAGACACGAAATTACATAATTTCTTTCAGGCGTCCGGCCGACTTCGCACCGTTCTCGCCAGGTGCCAACACGCGGGCTTCAACACCGAGGGGGTTGGGCAACTTTGTATCGGTGTCTATACCGGCCAACTCATAAATACTGCCGAGGAGATCAATCGGATACACAGGCCGATCCTTGACTTCTTCGCCTTTCGCATCCGACGAGCCGATCACATGGCCGCCTTTGAATCCACCGCCGGCAACCAGGACTGAGAAAACGTTGCCATAATGGCCGCGACCGCCGTTCCAGGGCGGTTGCCAGTCAACCTTCGGAGTTCTGCCAAACTCACCGCAACACCAGACAATGGTACTCTCCAATAAACCGCGATCAGACAAATCCTGCAGCAGCATCGCCAGGCCCTGGTCCAACTGCGGACATTGCCGGCGCATGGTCTGGAAGTGATTGGCGTGCGTATCCCAACCTCCAGGGTAGTTGATGGTAACGTAAGGGACGCCGACTTCGACCAGCCTCCGCGCCACCAGGCAGTCCTGCCCGAACGTATGCCGGCCGTAGCGATTCCTCAATTCCGGTTTCTCCTTTGAGAGATCGAACACCTCTTTGCCTTTACCCAAAATCAGGTCATACGCCTGTTTCTCAGCATCATCTGAAACCGCCAGCTGTGGATTACCTCGCATTGCGTTGCCCATCGTGTTCATTTTGTGGAGGAAATCGCGCCGGGCTTTCTGCCGCTCGTCGGTGATGCCCCGGGCGATGACGCCTTCTACTTCGAACCGGGCCGCGTTCGGATCGCCACCCGTAGCAAATGGGTTATATCTCGATCCCAGAAAACCCGATTCGGAAAACCGTCCCTGTGACTGGGTCAACACCACATAGGGTGGAATCAGCCCCTTGTATCCGGCATTGTAACCTTTAAGCAGCGCGAACACGGCGCCAATACAAGGATAAGACAGCTGCTCGCCGGGCATGTGCCCGGTCTGCATCAGGTAAGCCGCCGTTTCATGGCCATTGTTGCGATGGGTCATGCTGCGAATGATGGAATACTTATCGGCCTGCTTTGCCAGTTCGGGAAACAATTCGCCAAGCTGGATCCCGTTTACATTGGTAGGGATCGCAGCCTTCAACTGACCAGTGTATTCGTAGCCCGCATCCGGTTTCGGATCCCAGGTATCCGTATGCGACATGCCACCCCACAAGAAGATCTGGATAACCGCCCTGGCTTTGGGTTGGGCCGGGGTTTTGGACGGTTGCGTATCGGCCGCCAACGCCTCAAAATTAAGCCTGTCGGCCAGCAGCAACCCAGTCATGCCGATAAGACCGCGACGTAGCGCCTCACGTCTGGAAATCGGCATACCGCACATGCCCGTTAAATCAGAGCTCGGCGACTTATTCTTTGAACTGTGTTTTGCGCTCATGTTTTCAGTAGCTTTTCATTCTCATCTGGCCATGTCGGAAACGTTGTTGTGCGCCGGTCAATGTCGATAAAGAAATTCATCGCTGTTGATTAATGCCCAGACGAGGTCAATCCAAGCCTCACGTCCCTTCACCACGCCTGACTTGGCATACGCCTCCGCGTTCTTAACTTCGTCAGCCGTCGGAAAACGTGAAAGAACCGTCAGGTAAAGATCATCCATGATTTCTTGTGACTTGCGTTTGGAACTTATGATTGCCTTCAATTTTGGGCCTTCTTCAAGCTTGCGCTGGATATGGCTCGAATTCAGCATGTGCATCCGCTGGGTGGGCGAAGGACGGTTAACGCGTTCATTTTCCATGCCGGTAACACGCGCCGGGTGACCAAACAAATCCAGGAAGGGACTGGTGATGCTGCCATCCGGCAGAGCAATCGCGGGCTTGTTATCCGGAATAAAGGTGAATGGTTCCGGAATGGCGCTGGTGTACAGGTCCGACGTGCCGGTGATCTGGTTGATGGCATCGATTAAGACCTCCGCATCCAATCGGCGCAACGGATAGAACGCGAAATTGGCCTCACCCTGGGGAACATCAGGCTTGGGAATGATGGAGGAAAGCTGATACGTTCTTGAGTTAAGTATCAACCGGCAGATGTGTTTCATGTCGTAATGATTCGCGACAAACTCCTTCTGCAAGTAGGCCAGTAGTGCGGGATTGATTGGCGGGTTGTTCGGCCGAATGTCGTCCGGCTCATGAATAATGCCGCGCCCAAAAAACCAGGACCAGATGCGATTCACGATGTTGGCTGTAAACCAGGCATTTTTCGGGGTAATCAACCAGTCGGCGAAGACCTCGCGCGGATCCCGGTCCGGGGGTAATTTCTTGACCTTGGTCCCATCCGGAAAGATAGCCGCTTGCGGCACACTGCGAACAGACTTCGTGACCGCCCCTTGTGCCACGGCATTGGCAACTTGTTGGGATACGCTATTGGTAATCCGTGCGAGGTCCTCCTTGTTGGGATCCCAGAAAACTATTTCCTCCTTCCACTCCCTGGTAGGCTTGTAACTGATCTGCGCGAAAAAGACCGCCATGCCTGACAGATAGTTTTTCGGCCAGAACTCGGCCCTCGATCCCATGAAGGTCAAGGCCACGGTTGTCGCGATGCCTTCCGGGGTCTTATTCTGCATGGCGCGATAGAAGTTGACCTGTCCAACGCGAAAATTACTGCCGTTTGCCGTGAGCATCTCACGGACGAATTGGTCATACGGTTTGTTGTCCCTGATGGACGTCCGAATCCAGTGGTGATACACCTGCGCCGCATTGGGCCACAGATTGATGGGAAACTCTGCCTTGACCCGCAACAGATCACCCCATTTCATCGCCCGGTAATCGGCAAACTCCTCCCGCTCCAGCAGACGATCAACCAAAGCGGAGCGTTTGTTCCGGTCCTGATCCTGAATGAACTCGCGCGCTTCCTTCGCAGTGGGCAGTGTGCCGATCACGTCCAGAAAGGCGCGGCGGACGAACACCGCATCGGAGCAGATGGATGGGTGGATACCCAACTTCGACAACTTGCGGTAGACGAGTTTATTGATCGGGCTTTCCGGGGTCGTACAGACAGAACTTTCAAAAATGTTTTGTTCCGGTCCCGATGCCGCGATTCCGCTCAGGGCCGCCAAGAAGAACACTGCCGAAATCAACGAAGTCTTCATCCCGGATTACTGATAAGAAATTACTTATTGTGGGAACAATTCTGAAGTTCCGACTTCAGCGCTCTTGTCCCGGTTATTAAAGGAACTTTAACCCAGGCATGGCCTCACGGCAAGGATTTTGTCTTTTTTTCGGTAAGGCCTCAGTTACGCGGGTATCACCAAAGTTATACCACCCAAACAGAGATGTCTCGACTTCGCTCGACATGACACACAGCAACGGTCATTTCGAGCTTAAGCGAGGAATCTCGCCTGCGGTGGACAAACCTCGTTGCAGGCGCAACCGTATACATACCCACCCACGTAACTGAGGGGGTACTCTTTCCGCTTCTCGCGCTTTCGGAAATCCGTTAGGGATTGACATTCCGGCCCGCTCCATCTACCATCGCTGTACTTACCATGAAAACCGTTTCTTACTTGCCATGCCTAACTCACAAGAGCGGCGCATGGCTGTGTCATGCATAGTTCAAGAGCGGCGCATGAATACCGGACAAGGGACCTCCGCCAGCAGAGGCCGAGAAGCAATTTATTATCTGATCCCGTCCAGGTCAGGCGGCGAATTAGGAAAAGATTTTAGCGCATGTCAATCCAACGGGCAATATTTCCGGCACTGTTGGTGCTGGCGCTGATCCACGGCGGCCGCACCGAGGATATCAAAATGAATCAACTGACTCCCCAG
>VSJD01000020.1 GCA_008636095.1 Kiritimatiellota bacterium
GCAGAACGCGTCATCGTGCACAAGGGAACCGAGGCGCCTTTCTCGGGTGAGTACAACAACTTCCACGGCAAGGGCACCTATGTGTGCAGGCGGTGCGGTGCAGAGTTGTACCGGTCGGATTCCAAATTTGATTCGGGTTGCGGATGGCCCAGTTTTGACGATGAAATCCCTGGCGCGGTGCGGCGTCAGCCGGACGCCGATGGAATGCGGATAGAAATCCTGTGTGTAAAGTGTGGCGCGCACTTGGGTCACGTTTTTTCCGGGGAGCGGCTAACACCAAAGAACACGCGCCACTGCGTAAACTCAATTTCACTGAAGTTTGTCCCGGACGATGCGACGTCTGCAAACAATGCCGCAGCCGTACCAACGGCAACGAAGTCGTCCATACCGCTGACACGCTCCGCCCCAGATTCCGCACCCAAGATTGAGATGGCCATCTTTGCCGGCGGATGTTTTTGGGGCGTTGAATACTATTTTAAGCGGGCAAAGGGCGTGCTTTCGACTCAGGCGGGCTATATGGGCGGCCATACGGATAACCCCACCTATAAGCAGGTCTGTAGCGGCATGACCGGCCATACCGAGGCAGTACGTGTAACCTATGATCCCGCGCAGACGACTTATGAGAGTATGGCAAAACTGTTCTTTGAGATACACGATCCGACCCAGGTGAATCGGCAGGGGCCTGACATTGGCACGCAGTACCGGTCCATCGTGTTCTACCAAGGCGACCAGCAGAAGGCGGCGGCCGAGAAGCTCATCGGCATCCTGAAGGCCAAGGGGTATAACGTAGCCACGCAGGTGGTACCCGCCGACACCTTCTGGCCGGCCGAGGATTACCACCAGCAATACTACGAGAAGAACGGCAAGTCCCCATACTGCCACGTCTACAAAAAAAGGTTCTGAACAGTGGGCAAATAGAGGGGCGTTCGGGTCATCCTGAATGACGCTCAGATCCAGTTCTTATACAACCATTTCAGCCTGTTTCGGAGTGATGAAAACAAGCATAATAAAAACTAAGGGGCCAGTCAATATTTCCACCCTGATTCTGCCTTCACACTCAGAACACTGCTTTACGGTATCCGGCCGGGACTATGCGGCCATGCATCGTCTGCTCCGCAGCGCAGCCGAGGAACGGCAGGCGGTAATTCTGAACCGTTTTGTTTTTGCCCCCGGCAGATACCACGAAAACCTCCGGGGAAATATGACGGCCGCCGATGGACTGGCCACATGGCTCCAGGGAGATACCTGCCGGGAAACAGAGATTTCTTCAATGCAGGCCTGGGCCATGTCCGGAACTCGGCCGCAAAGCATTAAAATCAAGGGACGCGAAACAGGGTTTGTTTATGAAGATGAATACGCCCGTTACTGCCGTTTGAGCGGCGTATATCCTGAAAATCTCAACGCCTCACGACCGGCACAGGCCCGTGAAGTTTTCAAAATAATGAAGTCGACGCTTGAAGAACAGGGGTTCGGTTTTACCGATACCGTCCGCACGTGGTTCGCGCTTAACAGGCTGTTGGAATGGTACAAAGAATTTAACCGCGTACGCACAACATTTTTCGAGGAAAACGACGTGTTCGTTAAAATGGTGCCGGCCAGCACCGGGGTCGGCCCCGCCAACCAGTTCGGCGCCGCGCTCATATGCGATTTGCTGGCCGTACAGCCAAAGACAAGCCAGCTTAAAATCCAGTCGGTCCCTTCGCCAATGCAGAGATCCGCGCTGAACTATCGAAGCTCTTTCAGTCGTGCCGTTGAACTGGCCTTCCCAACCCACCGCAGCCTGCTTGTTTCCGGCACCGCAAGCATCGCCAAGGATGGACAAAGCGCCCACGCGGGAAATCCGGAGCGCCAGATTGATCTAACGATGCACGTCGTCGAGGCGATATTACGTTCACGCAAGATGGAATGGAAAGATTTGTTCCGCGGCATCGCTTATTTCAAGAACATGGATGACCGGATTTTTTTCGACAAGTACTGCGCAAACCATGCTATTCCCGCATTTTCATTAGCGGTCGCCCACCTCGACCTTTGTCGAAAAGATCTGTTATTTGAAATCGAAGTTGATGCCGTTAAAATTACCGAATGATGCCGGCAAAGTACGTGCCTTGGCCGACACTCGGGCAGGCTAGTGTAATTGTTTCCAAACTGGCGGCATTGTTCGAACAAAAAAGCAACGGAGTTTTGCTTCTGCCGCGAATTAACCGGGAGGTTTTAAGCGTGAAAATATTACTGAAGTTGACGATGGTGGCAGTCATGGCCGGCGCCGTTGCCGGAGCACAGGGCGTGGAAATTAACACACCAACTAATCTTTCGCAGAAGTTGCGGCTGATTCTGCCTTCAGAAATTCAAGCCGTTCCGAATCACGAGATTAATATTTACTTTGACAACATTATCCTCACGCCCAACATCAATAATTATGTTGTTGATGTCAAATGCGCCAAAGGAACCCAACAGGCGGAACGCTGGACTTTTGCGCCTAACTCGACCATTGATGTCGGCACGCATGATCTCCAAATCACCGTTTATGACACGGATAATGCCGTTCTTGCCAAGGCTTCCACGAAAATCCGGGTCGTCCCGCAGAAAGCGGGCGCGGATAAACCGCTTTCCTGCCTGATTATCGGCGATAGTCTGACCGGCGCCAGTGTGTATCCCAGCGAGTTCTTCAAACTCTGTCAATCAAACGGCAATCCAAAAGTTACATTGATCGGCACGTATCAGCCGGTAAATTATCCACCCGCAATCAGGCATGAGGGATATGGCGGCTGGACGGCCAGCCGATTTGTCACATACTACAATCCCACCAGCCCGCCTTTGGCTTTAATAAAACCCATCTACGCACGTTCAAGTCCGTTCTTGTTTCCCGGCCCGGACGGCAAACCCAAACTTGATTTCAAAAGATATCTGGCAGAAAACAATGCGGGACAGGCACCGGATATTATTACGATCTGCCTGGGATGTAATGACACTTTTGGGGCTAAAGATGAAGCCATTGAACAATGCATTGACTCCATGATGACCAACTTGGACATACTCATCACCGAGTTTCAATCAGTGCGCACCGATACCAAAATCGGACTTTTCCTTATCCCGCCGCCAGCTGCTTCCCAAGATGCCTTTGGTGCCAATTATCAATGCGGACAAACACGCTGGCAATACCGCCGCAATCAGCATCGGGTCGTGGAAAGAATGATGGCAAAATACGGCAACCGTGAAAAAGAAAATATTTATCTCATTCCGGCCTATGTCAATATTGACACCGTCCACAACTATCCCAAGCTATCGGCGCCTATCAACTCCAGGAATTCGGAAAAGATTACGCGCCTTAACAATGGTGTCCATCCGTCTGCCGAAGGTTACCAGCAAATGGCGGATTCCCTCTATTTCTGGGTAAAAAGTCTTTTTTAACAGGCGGTGTAATCATCGCAAAAGGTCGAATACACGTTGGTTGCAAAATCATTGAGCCGGCGGTGGTGTGATGGAGAAGGGAACATCCGTCAATGCTTAAGGCTTACTTTAAACTTGAATCTTGCCGCCGTTCCAGTTCCTCAATGCGTTCCAGCAGATCCAACACCAGGCCCATGGAGCAAAAACTGACGCCCAGGTCGCGATGCAGTCGGACGGCCTTGCGAACCTGCGGCAGGATCTCCATGGCAAACCAAGGCTCAGGATCACGTTCACAGGGCGCAACGAGGTCCCATTCCAGCAGGTCGCTGATCATCTGTGGCGTGGCCCCCGCCAGGCAGGCCAGCTCCGCCAGGCTCAGCAGGTCCCGGAAAGGCACTGATTCCTCCGCCGGCCGGCTGGCGGCCTGAAACATATCGCCCTGTTTCATCGCTTGTTCTTCCGTAAACAAAATACTCCACGCTTACCTCTCGACGCTCGACGCTCTATCCCTTGGGTTAAACGATGAAACACGCGCCAGCTCGGCAAACAGCGTTTTTTCCTTTTCGTTCAGATGACGAGGCACGGCAACCTGGATGTTCACGATCAGGTCTCCGTGGTGCCGCGCACCCATCAATCCCTTTCCGCGCAACCGCATGCGCTGGCCGCTCTGCGTCCCCGCCGGCAAGGCCAACATCGCGTTGCCGGTCATGGTCGGCACGGGCACCTTGGCGCCCAAGGCCGCCTCCCATGGCGTCGCCGGCACGGTCACTTCCAGGTCGGCACCAACCAGACGAAATACCGGATGCGGAGCAATCTGTACTCGCAGATACAAATCGCCGGCCGCCCCTTCACCGGCGCCTTGCCCCCCCTGCCCCGCCAGGCGGATACGCGCACCGTCAGCCGTGCCGGGCGGAATTTGCACGGTGTACTGTTTTGATTCGCGCTGCACCCGTCCATGCTCATCCATGCGGGCAACCTGCAGATGAATGGGTTTCTTGGCGCCGTGGAAGGCTTCTTCCAGTGAAATGGTCACCGTCGCTTCGTGATCTTCACCGCGCCGTTTGCGGAAGTTCTGAAATGGCCGGCCGCCGGCCTGGCCGGGGCGGAAACCTCCGCCGGGGCGGAAACCTCCGCCGCCGAAAAGCGTCTCGAAGAAATCGCTGAAGTCGCCCTGATCTTCCGCCGTGTAGCCGCCGGCAGATTCCGGACGAGTACCGAATTCATACTGCATCTTTTCCCAGCCGGGCGGTGGCGCGAAATCCTGGCCTGCGTGGTAATTAGCGCCGAGCTGGTCATAGCGCTTGCGTTTCTCCACATCGCTGAGCACTTCGTATGCTTCCCCAATTTCCTTAAACCGGGCTTCGGCATCCGGATGCTTGTTGACGTCCGGGTGATATTTCCGGGCCAACTTGCGGTAGACCTTGCGAATGTCATCGGCGGATGCCGTGCGCGCCACACCCAGCACTTCGTAATAATCTTTGAATTTTACGCTCATATTTTCTATGGATTCTTCGCGCCAGCGTTTTTTAACACTTCCTCCACGGAGCGTTGGCCCTTCATGACTGCCCATTGGAGCGCGGTTTGTTGGTAATTGTCCGTGGCATTCAAGTCGGCGCCCTTGGCCAATAACAGGATAACCACGTCAACCGACCCCTTGATCGCGGCCTGATGGAGCGGCGCCAGGCCCAGGTTGTCCTTGATATTCACATCCGCACCCTTGGATATCAACGCCTTGACCACATCGACATGGTCATACTTAATTGCCATGACGAGCGGTGTGGTGGCCGATTGATCCTGGGCATTAATGTTCACGCCTTTGCTCGCCAAAAGTTCGACTACCTCCCGCCAGCCATAGAGCGCCGCCGTATGCAAAGGCGTCAGTCCCAAGTCATCCTGCGCGTTGACCTCGGCCCCCTTGGCCAGCAATGTCTTGACCACCGTCTTGTGACCCATTCCTGCGGCATTGTGCAGGGGCGTGCGTTTTTTCAAATTACGCGCGTTGACGTCGGCCCCTTTGGCCAATAGAAGCTCCACCACGTCATCACGCCCCATAAAGGCCGCCAGGTGCAAGGGCGTCGCGCCGGAATCATTGCGCGCGTTGATATCCGCACCTTTGGAAAGCAGGATCGCAATCACGTCGTGACTACCGCCACCCGCCGCCCAATGCAGGGGCGCAAACCCGTTATTGTCCTTGCTGTTGGCCAGCGCCGGGTCCTTATCGAGGAATGTCATAACCTGATCAACCTGGCCCAGTTCGCAGGCGGAATAAATCGCCTGCGCCCCCACCGTGCCCGCCAGCAGGCCGGCAATCATCACCAGGCCACATCCCATCCACGGCACTCGTTTCATGATTATGCCTCCTTGTTTGATTGTCTCAGGTGTTCGGTGTTCAGTGTTCGGTCTGGCATCTGACGGATTGGACGTATGCTTCATCCGGCATCCGTTGCCCCTGCTTGCTTTTCATTCGAAGTTGGGCGTTCGGCGTTTGCTTCCTCTGAACTTCATTCATGCTCCCCATTCGATAGCCTTCCAAGTCCACGGCAATATATAAAAATCCCTGCCGCTTCGCCAGCTTTGTGATGTGCCGGCGGACCACGGGGATCCATAACCGCCGGATATCCGCCGCTTCCACTTCAATGCGCGCCACGCTCCCGTGATGCCGCACACGCACCTGCCGGAATCCGAGCCGTCGCAAAGCTTCCTCAACCCTGTCCACCGCCTTCAGGCCGGCGGGTGTAATCCGCGAACCATAAGGAAAGCGCGAGGCCAGGCAAGCCATGGCCGGCTTGTCGGCCGTTGGCAATCCCATCTGGCGCGATGCCCGGCGGATATCCGCTTTAGTCAGCCCGGCCCTCAACAGCGGACTGATTATGCCGCATTCGGCGGCGGCACGCCGGCCCGGCCGGACATCCCGCACGTCATCCGCATTAGTGCCGTCTATAATCCATTCGATAGCGTGCCGGTCGGCCACCTGTCTCAGCCGATGAAAAAGTTCCTGCTTGCAGTAGTAACAGCGATTGACCGGATTGGCCGCAAACCGCGGAATCCTGAGCTCATTGGACCGGATCAGCAAGTGCCGGATACCAAGCCGCCTGGCAAGGGCCACGGCCGAGCGCTGTTCCCGTTCCGGGTACGTGGGCGAGAGCGCCGTCACGGCCAGGGCGGAAGCGCCCAATTCCTGCCGGGCCACCGCCGCCAGCAAGGTACTGTCTACTCCGCCTGAAAATGCGATCACTACCCGGCCCAGTCGCCGTAAATGGGCGCGCAAACGTTTAAGTTTGCCGGCTTCCATACGATTTTGCTGAGCGGATTTCATCGGGATAATATTTTACAAAAAAGATGGCGTATCATCCGACCTTCCCCCGTTCTTGTCAATCGCAATCCCGCTCGAAGCGTACCTCAGCCATCTGAGTGTAGAGCCGACTTTATGTCGGCTATAGCCGGTGTAAAACCGGCTCTACCGCCGACATTCCCCCCACGTAACTTATAGCTGTGGGGTTACCTCGAAGCAAGACACGTGCATCCGATTTGTGTTCCTGTATTTCCTTTACAGTCCACCGCATTATTTGCTATACCCAGCAGCAAATTAAATTCCACGACAGAAAGGACCATTCATGGAAGCGAAAATCAGGGCTAAGCTGGAAGAACTGCGCAACATGCTGAAGGCCGATGGCGGCGACATGGATGTCGTGAGCATTGAGGGCAGCCAGGTAGGCCTGCGGCTGAAAGGCGCCTGCGGTTGTTGCCCGCACGCCACGCAGACACTCAAACAGGGCATCGAACGGGTTCTGCAAGAAGAGGTGGATCCGACCATCACAGTATTACAGGTGAAATGAATCAAGCCCGGAAGTTAAGCGAAGCGCATACTACAGGACAACTTTTCATGTAGCCATCCCGATGCGCTTGCGCGATCGGGGCGGTTACCCGGATTGTCTGCTGGAGGCGGATATGCCCACTGGGCGGAAAAATAATGTATTGACTTTGCCGGTCGGTTTAGCCATGATATTTTTTTATTCGGCGGCTTGCGTTTATAAGCCATTTTTTCATTTTCAATCATGAAACAGGTGTGTTCCATCTTAACCATTTTGATCCTGCTGGCAGCCAGTTCGGCGCGGGGAGCGGGACTGGGAGTGTCAACGAATAACGTGTATTACGAGGTCTGGCAAAACCAGGCCGCGTTGAGCAACCAGGTGGAAGTCTGGAACACCAACGGAACGGACGCAATGACCTTCACGAACACGGTGAGTTACACGAACTGCGGCATATATACAAATTGGCTCACGGTGACTCCCGCGACCGGCATAAGCTATGGGGAGCGTCAGGGCGTATGGTTCCAGATAGACGTAACAAACATGCCGCCGCGGACCAACGCGTACGAGGCGAACGTGCGGGTTACGGCAGGGTCCGGAACGACAAATTCGCCGCAGGACGTGCAGGTTACGGTGCTCGTGCAGGGGATAGGGCTGTGGGTATCGCCAACGAATTTTGCAAAAGTGGCAACTGCGGGACAGGTGGTCGGGGACGACGTGTTTCAGGTTGCAAATACGGGTGCGGTGCCGCACGGAACGATATCGTACAACGTGACAGCGACCAGCAGTCCAACGGCATGGTTGAGCGCAAGTCCGACGAATGGGAATGTGCAAGACATCACGAACGATGTAAACATAGGGTATGACCTAACGGGATTATCAGCGGGCTGGTACACAGGGCAAGTGGACGTGGTAGCGCTGGGGGTGGGAACGCAGACGGTGGATGTTGTTTTGCGGGTGAACCGTCGGCCCGGTGTGGCCTGGAATGCTGGGAGCATGGTATGGACTAATGAAATCATGGCGGGGGACAGTATAGGAAGTACGACGGTGGAAGTGTGGAACGCGAGTGGGACACCGGCGGGCCAGATGAATTATACGGTTTCCGTAATCAATGATCAGTTTGGGTGGGTAAGCGGCGTGAGCCCGGCGAGCGGGGTGAGCACGGGGGATCACCGGGTGACAACGATAAGTTACACGACGGCAGGGTTGCCGGGGGGGGTTTATCCGGCCACGTTGAAAGTAGCGGGAGTGGATAATGCCACGGGAGAAGCAACGACCAACGGGCCGCTGTATATGGGGCTAAAGCTGACGGTTAAGGGCACGCCCGTCCTGAAGACAGACGTGACGAGTTTAAGTCAGACGGTTCTGGAAAACCACAGTGGAACTAATAGTTGCCTGATATGGAACGACGGCCAGGAGCCGCATGGGGGCATGCGCTACACCGTGACCCCGGATGTGAGCTGGGTCACTGTGATTCCGGCCACGGGGGTGGTGACAAACGAGGTGACGACAAACCAGGTCCTATGGAACGCCGGCACGTTGAGTACGGGGGTATATTCGGGCAACCTGGTGGTGGACGCGTTTGATGCGCAGACCTCGGCGCGTGCAGAGGGGGCACCCATAACGATTACGCTGACGTTGACGGTGACGGCACGGACTCCCCTGAACATGGAATTGCCAACGGTAGCGGGCATAATGTATGTTGGGCAAACTGTGGAAGCGAATGTGGGCCTATGGCAAAACCAGGCGCGGCTGACTTTCAGCTACCAATGGGAACGGGCATCGAACAAGGCTGGCGACGGTCGCGAAGTCTTGAGCGGGGCGGTGGGGACCAACTACGTGATAACGACGGCAGACCTCGGAAAATATCTGCGGGTGGACGTAACGGCAACGGATTCCGAGCCCTCCCCAAAGAGCTCGACGGCTGATTCAGCCTTGGTGGATGCAGCAAAGGTAAAGGCCTTGCGAGCGGACTTTAACGGAGACGGTATTACGGACCTGTGGTTTTACGATGAGCTTAGCGGAACCTGGCACACAAGTTTTGGGGAAGCGAGCTCGGCCGAAGGGATCTTTCCCGGTGGGCCGGGCATGGTTGCGGTGCCAGGTGATTATGATGGGGATGGAAACGAGGATGTAGCAGTCTATGATTGCGCACATGGGATGTGGCATATTTTGTTTTTGTGGCGCTGCGACTACGTGTACGGGAGTTTGTTTGGAGGAACGGTGGCAGAGGCCGAGGCAACGCCCATGGTAGCGGATTATGACGGGGACGGGGCCACGGATGTGGCATTTTATTGGAGAGGGTATTGGGCCATCCTCTATTCAAGCCTTGGAACGATTAGCGTGGTGGAACCGTTTGCGGACGCATGGGGCGAGCCGGTTTCGGGAGATTGGGATGGAAATGGCATCGCGGAAATGGGGGTATATGAGAACGGGCTATGGACGCTTCGGATGGGGGACGGAAGCGTGGTAGAGTACGAATTCGGCGGAGGAGGATCGGGAGTATTGCCGGCGCCGGCAGATTACGATGCGGATGGCGCCACGGACCTGGGCGTGTATGACGTCGGCGCAAACCAGTGGCGCTGGCGGGAGTCGCGGACGGGGTTCGAGCAGAGCGTGAGTTTTGGATCGGGCGGCATTGTGCCGATGCCGGGATATTATGATCACGATCGCTCGAACGACTGGGCACAGGTTCACATGTCGGCAGATAATGATTTTATCGTATGGGAAGTGAAGCGGACAACGGAAACAAACTTCCCGTACCGCGGTCAGTCCTTCCAGCAGTCCACCGACCGCTGGCGTGT
>VSJD01000022.1 GCA_008636095.1 Kiritimatiellota bacterium
GAGTTGGTAAGATTTCCATGCCTTCTGCTACCGAAAAAAAACTCGTCTTCGCCAACCGCGCGCCACTCATCCCGACTCCTTACGAGGTCGGAATGCGGCGCGTGCTGAACGGCATCCAGCATCACCTTAAATATACCCGGTGTAAAAACTGGGGCTCAGCCACGGATTTCGACAAGTATCTCAGCCTGGCCTATGCCATCCGCGACCTGGCGGTGGACAAGATGATCGCCACCCAGGGCACGTACCAGGTTCAGGACGTCAAACGGGTGTATTACCTGTCCATGGAATTCCTCATGGGACGCCTGCTGGCGAATAATATTACCGCCCTGAGTGCGGGCGAAGCCACCGGGCAGGCGCTCAAGGAGCTGAGCCTTGATTTCGAGGCTCTGTGCCACAGTGAAACGGACGCCGGCCTGGGCAACGGCGGTCTTGGCCGGCTGGCGGCCTGCTTCCTCGATTCCATGGCCACCTTGGAACTACCGGCCTACGGCTACGGCTTGCGTTACGAACACGGCATGTTCCGCCAGGAACTGGAAAACGGCTGGCAACGCGAGCGGCCGGACGACTGGCTGAAATACGGTTATCCCTGGGAAATGATCCGCCCGGAATATACGATCCCCGTGTTGGTCTACGGCCGAGTTGAAACCGTGCACGGAGCGCAGGGCGCGCTCAATCCCGTCTGGGTGGATTGGCAGTTGTTTGAAGGCGTGCCTTACGACATTCCTATTATCGGCTACCAGGTTAACACCGTCAACTTCCTGCGCCTGTGGAGCTCGCGCGCCAGCGAGGGGTTCCGGCTGGACGTGTTCAACCAGGGCGACTACGTAAACGCCACCCAGCAGAAGAACTGGGCGGAAGTGGTCACCAAGGTCCTCTACCCTTCCGATAACACCACAGCCGGCAAAACCCTGCGGCTTATTCAGGAATATTTCCTGGTCACCTGCTCGATCCGCGATTTGATCCGACGCTACCAGAAAAATCACCGCAACTGGCATGATTTCCCACGCAAGAACGCCATCCAGTTAAATGACACGCATCCGGCCCTGGCCGTAACTGAGCTGATGCGATTTTTTCACGACGAAATCGGCCTGCCGTGGGATACGGCCTGGGACCTCACCACGCGCAGTCTGGCCTATACCAATCACACAATCATGCCTGAGGCCCTGGAGAAATGGCCCGTGCCGCTGTTGGAAAAAGTCCTGCCCCGGCACCTGCAGATCATTTACGAAATCAACCGGCGCTTTCTCCAGCAGGTCGAGGTACGCTATCCCAACGACATGGAACGCATGCGCGCAATGTCGCTCATCGAGGAAAGTACGCCCAAGCAGGCGCGTATGGCCAACCTGGCGATCGTCGGCTGCCACTCGGTAAATGGCGTCTCGGCCTTGCATACGGACTTGCTCAAAACCAAAGTATTCCCCGAATTCACCGCCATGTTTCCCGGCCGATTCAACAACAAGACCAATGGCATCACCCAGCGCAGATGGCTGTTGGTATGCAATCCGCCGCTGGCCCGGTTGATCACGGACACGATTGGCGAAGCCTGGGTCAAGGATTTGGACAAACTCCAATGCCTGGAATCTTTTGCCGATGACCCCGGTTTTCAAAAAGCCTTTCTTGAAGCCAAGCGGCAGAACAAACTGGGCCTGGCCAAAATTATCCGCAAGCTTACCGGCGAAACGGTGGACCCCGACTCGCTGTTCGATGTGCAGGTCAAACGTCTGCATGAGTACAAGCGCCAGCTTTTGAACACCTTGCATATCATCACGCTTTACCACCGGCTCAAGGCCGATCCCGGCCTTAACATGGTGCCGCGCACGTTCCTCTTCGGCGCCAAGGCGGCACCCAGTTATACGGCGGCAAAATACATCATCAAACTGATCACCAGCCTGGGTGACCGGATCAACAACGATCCGGATGTCCGCGACCGCCTTAAAGTTGTGTTTCTGCCCGACTACGAAGTTTCGCTGGCGGAGCGGATCATTCCCGCCGCGGACCTCTCCGAGCAGATTTCCACAGCCGGCACGGAGGCTTCTGGCACCGGCAATATGAAATTGGCACTCAACGGGGCTTTAACCATCGGCACGTGGGACGGGGCCACTATTGAGATTGCCCAGGCCGTGGGACGTGAAAATATTTTCATTTTCGGGTATCGTACTTCGCAACTTGCCCGGCTTGCGCCCGTGTATAATCCGCGCGAGTTTTATCAGACCGACCCGGAATTAAAACTGGCACTGGATGCCATCCGCAACAACCAGTTCTCACCCGAGTCCCCCACCCTGTTTGCCGATCTGTACACCGCGCTCATGGAAAGGGGCGACCGATATTTTCTGCTGGCCGATTATCGTCCCTATGTAAACGCACAGGCAAAGGTCTCGGCCTTGTATCGCCACCGGCGTCTCTGGGCGCGCCAAGCCATTCTAAATGTGGCACGCATGGGCCGGTTTTCCAGCGACCGTACCATCCGCGAATACGCGCGCGATATCTGGCATATCAAACCGCTCTCCATCCGCCTCGACGCCGCCGAGCAGGCACCCTGAGCAAAACACGAAAACGCTTGATACTCAGGCTTCATTCATGGTATGAATAGTCTATTAAAGAGGGGAATGTTGTCTCAGGAGGTCATCATCATGAAAGCCATTAGATGGATTGCGATGCTTGGGATCTGTTGCCTGTCCGTTCCGGTTTTCGGTGATCCCGACCTCGCGGAGTCGTCCGACAAGTCAGAGAGTCGGGACATGGCGGGGGTCACCAACGTGACGGGTGTCACCAATATTACCGCGCCTGAACCGACAGCTACGCCTGAACCGACAGCTACGCCTGAACCGACAGCTACGGCGGTAACCAACGCGGAAGTTGCGGCTGTGACGGGTGTCACCAATATTACCGCGCCTGAACCGGCAATTACGGCGGTGACCAACGCAGACGTTGTGGCGCCCACGCCGCCCAACGTCAACGCGTCCATTGCCAACGACGGCTCCACCGCATTGCACGAGGCAGCCCAGTTCAACCGGTTGGACGAAGTCAAGCTCCTGCTGGAAAAGGGCGCCGCGATCAATGCCGCCAACAACGTCGGCATTACACCCTTGCACCTGGCCGCGCTGGCCGGGCACACCGATATGGTCACTTTACTCCTGGCCCACAATGCCGATGTCAATGCCAAGGATGTCTTTGGTCTGACGCCCCTGCACTTCGCCGCGCAATATGGGCACGTGGATACCATCAAAGTGTTGCTCAATAACGGCGCCGAGATCGAATCCCAAACCTATACCCAGGGACTGACCCCTTTGCATTGGGCGGCCTTCTGGGGCCATATCGAAAGTGTTCAATGCCTGCTGAGTTCCGGCGCCGACATTAACGCCAGCGACAATACCGGCAACACGCCCTTGACTTGGGCCGAGGCCTACGGACAACACGACATGGCCCGCCTCCTGGCCCGCAAAGGCGGCAAGGGCCATAATCACGAAAAGCTCTACGGGCTGGATGCCTCGTGGCATCTTGACTAAAAGAAATGGTTGATGGCAGATGGTATATGGCTGATTGATCCTAAGTTTACAACTTCTCACCTTTGGCGGGTTATTTTCCTGTCGGGATAAAGTCATCAACCATTGACCATTAACCATTTTATCGCCGATGCTTGCCGATTACCATATTCATACGGAGCTCTGCCAACACGCCGAAGGTAAAGTCTCCGCATTTCGCGCGCGGGCCGTTGATCTGGGTCTGCCGGAAATTTGTTTCACCGATCATGTGCCCAACCCGGATGGCTACGATCCGGTCAATCGCATGCGTCTCGACCAGTTTTCACTATATCGGACAATGGTTGCGGACTTGGCACGCACAAGCCAACCGGTGGTCCTGTTTGGCGTCGAAGCCGATTATTACGACGGTTGTGAACGCTTTCTCCAGGATTGGCTCCCGCGCCAGGAGTTCGACCTGGTACTCGGCTCAGTGCATTACATCAATAATTGGGGATTCGATAATCCCGACGAACGGCACGTGTGGGATTCCGTGGATGTAACGAATACCTGGCGGACCTATTTTGACCTCATCGGCAAGCTGGCTGACATCCGATTGACTGACAGGCAATTGCCTGACAGCCGATTGGCTGACCGCCGATTGGCTGATGTGGTTGGACACCTGGACCTGCCCAAAAAATTTGGACACCGGCCCTCCGACCTGGATTTGAGGGAAATGGCTCAGCCCGCCCTGGACCGCGTGGCCGCCGCCGGCATGGCCATCGAAATCAATTCCTCCGGCCTGCGCCGCCAGGTCCATGAAATCTACCCCTCCGCCCTGCTCCTGTCGCTGGCGAAGGAAAGGGATATTCCAATCTGTTTCGGCTCCGATGCGCATCGGCCGGAGGAAGTGGGCTGGCAGTTCGACGCCTCGCTGGCACTGGCCCGCTCGGTTGGCTACACCCACGCCGTGCAATACCGTCGCCGCCAGCCCCTGTCCTACGCATTGCCGACGGGGGTGTAAGACAAATTCTTTGGTGATAACTGGGCAATGTTCTGTTGGCAGGGCAGATGCGCCTGCCAACCAGTCGCGATATTATCCCCGCCTGTGCTTTTTGACACGATTGGGTCGCAGACATAGCCCACGTTAGTGTCTACATCCTCAATATGTATGCTTTTTGCGGAGAAGACGAGCGAGTTAAACGTTGCCTTGGCCTCTTCCTTCCTATAACGGAGAAGATTGGGTGGCATGTAAACGCAGGGCGAATTTCGCTTCCCGCGCAAGCGGGATTTGAAAAGCGAGGCAAGTTTGGCTCAGATGCACCGGCGGCGCGCGAAGCGCCATACTCGTGTATGCGCAAGTGCGGCAACGGCGCAGATGAACCAAAATCGCCGCAGCCTTTTTCAAACGAAATTCGCGCTGCTATTCACGATGACAGGCAACAAGAAAAAATTGGCTGCGGCACAAGCCGCATTAGTAATACATCAGCATGTCACGCCACTTTTCGCCTTCACGACCCAGGCGCCACAGGCCTTTCCGATAAATGACCAGGTGACAACCGTTGCGACCGAGCGCATCCGGATCCACGCGCAGAATCGCGCTCTTATGCGCTCCCAGTAGCTGGCGTTCAGATTCCGTGGCATTACGCCCCTTGATTGGCAAACCATCCTCCGCGACCGCCAGTTGAAGGCCGGCCCCCCGATAGGGCGCGCCTTCCCAGAGGCACGGGTAGCGATTAAAATAATCCGGTTTGCGCCGCGCTGACAGCACGATTTCGAAGGCCGCCGGCAAAGTGGCCATGTATTGAAAAACATCAAAGTCCGGGCACTGGCGCTGGCGCTCAAACACCGCCAGGGGATCCACGCCCAGCAGGTTCCACCCGTTGAAATTGCCGTGATCGTTTTTTAATTTATGCGTACGGAACCACTGGTTGACCCGCGCGTTCAGGATCAGCCCGACTTCGAAATGGAGGTGCGCCTGGATCAGGGGGATCGGCGGATTGGCCGTGTTGCCGATGATCCCCAGCACGTCCCCCGCTTTTACGCATTGTCCCCGGATCACGCTGGGCGAGAGGGCCGCCAGATGCGCGTAGAGCGTATAGACCATCCCGGAAGGACAAGCATGGGTAAGCACCACATATTTGCCGTAATTCGAATTCCCGGCTTTCGTATTGACATAGGCCACGGCCCCGTCCGCCACGGCATACACGGCATCTTGTGGACGGCCGGCGGCATCCCGTTGGCCGGCGGCGATATCCACCCCCTCATGAAAGGACGCCGCCAGGCCTTTGCCATAACTGGCAGTGCGCACTGAGCCGAACAGCGCGGATTCGGGCCGGCCGGAGGCCGTCGGCTGAAATACGTCGGGGTCATTACGGTCAAGCACCTGGTCAGTGGGAAACACGAGATACCGGAACGGGTTGATCGCCGGCCGGCCAATGAGTGGCAGGTCCAAGCCCGGCGTTTCCGATTCTGCGTCCGGCGGGCCCGGTTGCTTTGCCCGGAAGCACAGATACAAAACCAATCCCACGAAGACAAGTTCGAAGATCACAAGCAGGGCTATGGCTCCATACCGACGGCTATTATCTCCTAACTTCATGAGGGGAGAGATAATATGTGGAATCAAACGAGACGCAAGCACCATGAGTACGCCAAAAAAATAACTTGCCGTGGTGCGCCGCGCGTGTATAAAGAATGATGTAACAAGGAGTCAGAATTCAGAATGAGGAAAACCATGCCAGGAGCCAGAATTCGGAATTCTATCTTCTATCTTCTGACTACTTGTGAGCGGTCGGGACGGCACGGGGCGCCTTGCAAGGGGACGGCATGAAAGCTGAAGTGCTTGAGCGATGGAACTGCGACAACGCGGCAGACTTGTACGGCATCCGGAATTGGGGTAGCGGCTATTTTGATATCGCCGCAAGCGGCGACATTGTGGTTAAACCGTTCGGACCGGCCAGCGAGACGAGTATCAGCGTCATGGACCTCATTGCCGGGCTTAAGGCACGCGGACTCAACATGCCGATCCTGTTGCGCTTTGCTGATATCCTTTCATCACGCATCAAGCAGTTGTATGAACACTTCAATACGGCCATTCGCGATTACGGTTACCAGGGCGTGTACCGCGGCGTGTATCCGATCAAAGTCAACCAGCAGAAGCAGGTCGTGGCCGAGATCATGGAATTCGGCCGTCCCTATCATCACGGGCTGGAAGCCGGGAGCAAGGCGGAACTGATGGCCGCCATTGCCTATACCGAAGACCCCGAAGCGCTCATCGTCTGCAACGGCTACAAGGACGAGGAATTCATTGACCTGGCACTGTACGCGCTCAAGATGGGCGTCCAAACAATCCTCGTCCTGGAAAAGCCGGACGAACTGGCCATGATCCTGAACCGGGCCGCCCAGATGGGCGTCAAGCCCCGGCTTGGCGTGCGGGTTAAGCTTTCCAGCCGCGCCGGCGGTCACTGGGATGGATCCGGCGGGGACCGTAGCATGTTTGGCGTCAACGCCACGCAGGCGATTGAGATCATTGATCTCCTGCGCAAGGAAACCATGCTGGATTGCCTGCAGATGTTGCACTACCACCTGGGTTCGCAGGTTTCCAATATCCGCAATATCCGTTCGGCCCTGCGCGAGGCTTGCCGCCTTTACGTGGAAATGGCGCGTGAAGGCGCCGCCATGGGGCTGATCAACATCGGCGGGGGCCTGGCGGTGGATTATGATGGCTCGCACACGAATTTCGCCAGCAGTCGCAATTACACCGAACAGGAATATGCCGCCGACGTCGTGGAAGCCATCATGAGCGCCGTCAAGGAAGCTGGCATTCCCCACCCCACGATTGTCAGCGAATCGGGCCGCGCCACGGTCGCCCACCATTCCGTGCTGGTCTTCAACGTGCTCGATGTGAGCCGGTTCGAACCGCCGACCACGGCCACGGCCGAAGAAGTGCCGGCGCATTACCACGAAATGCTGAACAACCTGAAAGACGTCCGCCAGGCACTCTCCACGAAAAACCCCCAGGAGTGCTATCACGATGCCGTGTATTACCGCGACGAAATCCGTTCGCTCTTCACGCATGGCCAACTGAGCCTGCGGGAGCGGGCGGTCGCGGAAACCTTGTTCTGGGATATCATTTGCCGAATCGCCGCCGAAACCAAGGAACGCAAATATGTGCCCGAAGAACTGCAGGGCCTGGAAGTGGCGCTGGCTGATCTTTACTACTGCAATTTCAGCGTATTCCAGTCGCTTCCCGATTCCTGGGCAATTGACCAACTATTCCCCATTATGCCGATTCACCGCCTTAATGAAATGCCAACGCGCCAGGCCATCCTAGCCGACATTACCTGCGACTCCGACGGCAAGATTGACCGTTTCATTGACCTGCATGACGTAAAGAACACCCTCCCCCTGCACGAACTGCACGGCGAAGATTATTACCTCGGCGCGTTCCTGGTGGGCGCCTACCAGGAAACCCTGGGCGACCTGCACAACCTGCTCGGTGACACGAATGTGTTACACGTCCGCGTCGGCAAGGACGGCACGGTGGAATATGCCAACGAAATCGCGGGCGACACCGTCGCCGACGTGCTCTCCTATGTGGAGTACGACCCCCGCGACATGATTAATCGCGTGCGAATCATGGCCGAACAGGCCGTGCGCGATAATCACATCACGGCCGTGGAACGCCGCGAAATCATGTCCGCCTACGAGACCGGCATGCGTGGGTACACCTATTTTGAAAGCTGACCCGA
The DNA here is from genome assembly GCA_008636095.1 of Kiritimatiellota bacterium. Taxonomy (GTDB): domain Bacteria; phylum Verrucomicrobiota; class Kiritimatiellia; order JAAZAB01; family JAAZAB01; genus VSJD01. Next base: position 8,210 of record VSJD01000022.1, read on the forward strand.
ATTTCCGATTTGCGATTGCCGATTTTCGACTGAAAAGGAATGCCGGATTCACATAATCCATAGAATCAATTGAACTCAAACCAATCAAAATTACAAAATCGGAAACCAGGCTCCGCCGACCCGGCTTCGCCGACGTATCCTGCCAAAGCGGACTCGCGAAGGGGGAAGCGCTTCCTCCGTCGCCAAGGCTGTGGTGGACAAGTCGCCCAGGCGAGTCGGCAATCGAAAATAGAAAATAGAAAATTACTTCATTTCCTGGAATACAATCCCGTTTACGTCCACAACCCACGTGCGCCTTACGCCGTCCTGCCGGTGCCGTATGAGCGCACGGTCAGTTTTGGCCGAGGCACGGCGCGCGCGCCAGCGGCCATTCTCGCGGCCAGTGTGCATATAGAGCCTTTTGACGAGGAACTGTTCCAGCCCCTGGGCTTGGGCGTTCAGACCCTGCCGGCCGTTGACTGCCGACGCGGCACCGATCGACAGGTCCTTGAGGTCATCCGACGCGCCGCCGCGGTCGTCATGCAACGGGGACAGTTTCTGCTGACTCTGGGCGGCGAACACACCATCTCTTTTCCCCTCGTGGCAGCGGCTAAGGCCATGCATGGCGACCTGACGGTACTGCATTTCGATGCCCATCTAGACTTGCGCGATCGTTACACACAAACGCCCCTCTCGCACGGTTGCGTCATACGGCGGGTTATGGAGCTGGGAGTGCCCATTGTGTCGGTCGGTATCCGCAGTGTCTGCGCCGAGGAATATCATCTTGTTAAACAGCATCGCTTGCCTGTATTTTGGGCGCGCGATATCGTTCAAGCTCGGTCCGAGGCCTGGATGAAGGCCGTGCTCGCGCGCCTGGGAAAACGAGTGTATATTTCGATTGATGTTGACTGCCTGGACCCTTCACTGATGCCCGGAACCGGCACACCAGAGCCGGGCGGCCTGGGTTGGTACGCCCTCTCCGGGCTCCTGCGGCGCGTATGCGCCGCACGCCAGGTGGTGGCGGCCGATTTGGTGGAAGTGGCGCCCGTGCCCGGTACACCGGCCTGTGAATATATCGCCGCACGGCTTGCGACCAAGCTGATGCTGTATCACCGGGTGGGGATGGGATACGCCGGAGGCAAACATCCATCCAACCACGCGGAACGCGTGGCAAACGTTGAATTTATCCCGCGTTGCGCGGGACGCCCAACGCCGAATTAATAAATAGGAACAAGACATATTTTAATGCCGCCATATCAATGCAAAGCATAGAGTGGCCAGCTTGGCAACGGGAAACGTCAATGAGGAACCCATGATATTGAACTTTCGATGTTCGATGTTTGCTTCCTGCCGGATGGCGCTCTTTGGCATGTTTATAATGACCCTGCTCACGGGCTGTGCCCCGGTACTGCGGGACGCCGGTGGTGTTCGGATCTTGGGCAATATCAAGGAAGACGACAAGGAACGCCACATCAAGATCACCACCCGCGACCAGCAATGCATCCTCAAGATTGCCCGCACCGATCCCGACGCCGAGGTGCGCGCTGAAGCCGTCCGCCTCGTAAGTGCGCCCGCTGACCTGGTCGCCATCGCCAATACAGACCCCGACCGGAAGGTTCGTGTGGTTGCCGCTTCCCGGTTACGGGGCAAGGACACGCTCCTGCGCCTAATCGCCACCAATACGGAGCCCCTGGCGCGCCTGGCCGCCCTGGAGTTGATCCGGGATCAGCCCACGCTGTTCAACATTGCCATGGCCAACAGCGACCCCATGATCCGTAAAGCGGCCTTGGAACGGATTACCAAGAATGATCTGCTTTTTTCAATTGCCATGACCAATTCGGATTCGTTTGTACGCATTTCCGCCGCCAGTCGGGTCACCGATCAGAAACGGCTGATCACGATCGCGCGGACGAATTCCGATCCGCTTGTACGCCGCTCCGCCATGCGCGACATTACCAGCCAGACGGTATTGACCGAAATTGTCACCAAGGATCCGGACCGCGATATCCGCAAAACCGCAGTCGCCCTGATCACGCGCGCAGATGTGCTCGAACTGTTGGCTGTCGGCAACACCGACCCCGTTATCCGCTACCTGGCCGTGCGCAAGGTGAATAATCCCGGCATCCTCCAGCGCATTGCCGTCACCGATCCCGATGCACTGGTCCGGAAAACAGTGGTGGAGCAGATTTTGGACGAAGCCCTGCTGACTTCCATCGCCGAGTTCGATCCGGATGCCACAGTAAGAGCCATGGCCATCAAGCGGTTAAAAGGGCCTGCCCTGGTCATGGTGCTGGAGAGTGACCCCTCTCCCGTTGTACGCCTGGCGGCCATCCAAAACGTCACCAATGCTGAAGTCCTGAAAGAAGCGGTCCTGACCGACGACGACCCAGGCGTACGTCAAGCCGCGGCAACCCGTATTAACAACCGCCTGCTGATCGCGGCCGTGGCTCAGCAGGATACGAATGTCATCGTTCGTCTGGCAGCCATTGCCCGGCTTACGGACCAAGCCGTCCTGGAAACCATTGTCCGGAATGACGTCCGCCAGGAGGCTCGCGCCGCCGCCGCCGCTAAAATGGTGAACCAGACAACGCTTAAGGACATCGCGTTGTTCGACTCGCATCGCTCGGTCCGCCAGGCGGCCGTCGAACGCATTACGAATCAGGCAATCCTGGAGGAACTCGCGCGCAGTGCCAATCCCAATGTCCGTCTGCTGGCCGTAGCCAAGCTGACCAACCAGCAGATTTTGAACGATATCGCCCGCAACGATCCGTTCCCGGCCGTGCGCAAGGCCGCGCTGGACCTGGTGGACACACCAGCCACGATTAAACTGATCGCTCGTGAAGACAGCGACCCATCGGTCCGCAAAGCGGCGATCCAGAAGCTGATGGATACCGAAACGCTCGAAGCCATCGCCGCGTCCGATCCGGACCGGGATGTCAGCGGCGAAGCACGCGCGCGCCTGCAAGCCTTTAAAACCAAGTCCACCCTTACCAAGCCCTAATCCGACCAAGGCCGCTGGTGAGTATATGGCGAGCCGAACACTGAATACCTGAGTAGTTACAATATAAAGAACAGCTTATGAATACAGACCCTGCTGCGTTGACCGGGACTGCTGCAACAGAGATCATCATAGATTACGACCGGTTGCAGTCGCTCCTGCCGCACCGGCCACCCCTGCTGATGCTCGACCGCGTCCGGCTGATTCCCGCCGAAAAGCGCGCGATCGGGCTCAAAAACGTGACGATCAACGAGCCCCATTTTCAGGGCCACTTTCCCGGCAATCCCGTTTTGCCGGGTGTGCTGATCCTGGAAGCCATGGTTCAGACCGGCGGCGCCGCCATTCGCAAGTTTCTGGATATTCAGAACGACGTCGCGTTCCTGCGCACGCTGGGCAACATCAAGTTCCGCAAGCCCGTTTTGCCGGGCGACCGCCTGATAACGGATGTCACCCTGGAGCGTTTTCGCAAAGGCATCGTTAAATTTCACGCGACCGCCACGGTGCGTGACCAGCAGGTCTGCCAAGCCAAGTTCACCGTGGGATTAAGCGCCAACGTGCCCGAACACATCCCGGACACCGAATTGGCTCAGCCCCTGATCATGGACAACACCCCCATACAGACCGCGCCGATCAACAACATTAACGGGATCATGAATATCATTCCCCACCGCTACCCCTTCATTCTGGTGGATGCCATCTATTTCGAGGGCAAAAACCGGATTGTTGCGCTTAAGAACGTTACGGGCAATGAGTCCTTTTTTAGCGGTCATTTTCCCAAACATCCAATCATGCCGGGCACGCTCCTGGTGGAGGCCATCGCCCAGACAGGCGCCGTGTTCATTCTCGGTAAGCCGGAAAACAAAGGCAAACTCGCCTATTTCATGGCCGTGGATATGGCCCGGTTCCGCCGGCCGGTCCGGCCAGGCGACCAACTCCTGATTGACGTCCTGCAGACGGCATCGCGCCCGCGCGTTGGTAAGGCGTATGGTCGGATTTTTGTGGGTCCTCACTTGGCGGCTGAAGCCCGTATTTCGTTCGTGCTCATGGACCGGGCATCCCTGGGGTGAAAAGTAAATTAGGCCTTCGGCAACTATTTCATGTAGCCGCGGCGGTGACGCCGTGGCCGCCGGAGGAATCCACACCGTCACCGGCGCGGCTACAAAGATTCAAATTCCTATGAACACGAATAAACACGGATATGCGCAGAGCTTGCTTTGCATGGCACTCCTCGCGGCCGGCGCGATTCAAGGCACCGGCGCGACAAATGCGCCCGCCGCGGCAGTGCCTGTGGCCTTCACGCGGGCCGCCGACGTGCTGGAACGGGTACGCGCCAATCTGCCCAATGAGGCCATCAAGATCCGGGGCGAATTGCTGTGCGGCGCGCGGCGCGGCAAACTGGACCGCGCGTTTTATCTGGACGCTAATCTCAAGTTGGGCCAATCTCCAGCCACGGCCTGCTATACCCTGCTCGATGGATTCGGCGCCGCAGTGGAGCAGTTGGCGATTGTCCGCCAGCCAAATGGCGTGTGGCGCCGGGACTACGCCAAGGGCCAGCCGCTCCAGGTCGCGCCGGCACCGGCAGGCGACAGCCTCATCGGCGGTAGCGACGTGAACTGGAACGATCTCAGCCTGGCCTTTCTCTGGTGGACGGATGGTGTCATTACGGGTCGCGAACTCTTTCTGGAGCGCGAGTGCCTGGTGTTGGAATTCATGCCGCCGCAGGCACCGCGGCTGACCCGCGTCTGGATTGATGAAGCTCGGCTCGTGCTGATCAAGGTTGAGGAATATGATGCCCAGCGGGTTCTTCAACGGCTCATCAAAACTCGCACAATCAAAAAAATCGGCGACAACTGGATGATCACGGATTTGGATATCCGCCGCTGGCCGGGTGAACACCGGACTTTGATTAAACTGAATGAAGTATCTGCCGAAGCGGCAGAAATCAGAGATCAGAGGTCAGAGGTCAGCGATCAGAAAGCAAATATTGTCAGCAATCAAACCGACAAGCAAATAGCCCCATAGCCCCAAGTCCGCATTCTGACATCAGTTTTCTGACCGCTAATCTCTGACATCTGATTTCTGACCTCTGATCTCTGACCTCTCTCCACCTCACTTCCCCAAGTCGTGGATTTTCATAATATAATCGGCCCCGCGCAGTTTGGTGGAACCGCTGATTATCACTACCGTATCACCCGCTTTCAGCGACCCTGACTTCAGCAGGACCGTTTCCAGAACGCCGAAAAATTCCGCCGAATGACCCCGCCACGGAACCGCCACGGGCGTGACGCCCCATACCAGGGCCAGACAACTACGGGTATGCTCGTCGGGCACAGCCGCAATCAACGGCACGCGCGGCCGGCGCTGGGCCACCATCTGCGCCGTGTAACCTGACACGGTAATGGCAACGATAGCGGCGGCATGTAACTCCTCGGCGGCTTCCACCGCGGCCGCCGCCAGGGCGTGCACGCGTGTTTTGCCGCGATAGGCTTCCCGACGCGGATTGGCCGCTTGTTCGGCTTCCGTAATAATTTCGCGCATCATGCGCACGGTTTCGACCGGGTATTTCCCGACAGCCGTCTCGCCGGAGAGCATTACGGTATCCGTGCCATCCCATACGGCATTGGCCACGTCAGAGGCCTCCGCACGCGTCGGCCGCGGATTATGGATCATGGACTCCAGCATCTGGGTCGCCGTAATGATCGTCTTGCCCTCGGCATTGGCGCGGCTGATGAATTGTTTCTGCAGAACCGGCACGCGCGCGGGTGGCATCTCCACGCCCAGATCACCGCGCGCCACCATAATCCCGTCGGCGATTGCCAAGATTTCCTCGAAGCGTTCCACGGCAGCGGGTTTTTCAATCTTGGCAATCAGCTGCGGGCAGGGGCCGGTTGCCAAGGCCGCCCGGCGGGCCGTCTGCAGATCGTCGGCACGCTGGACAAACGATAGCGACACATAATCAACCTGCGCCTTGACCGCCGCGGCTAGATCTACCAGATCTTTTTCGGTCACAGCCGGCAAACGCAGGTCGGTATCCGGCAAATTGATGCCCTTGCCCTGCAGAAGCAGTCCACCCACCTTGACGCGCACCTGGAACCCGTCGCCGACGGCGCCAAGGCCTTCCAACTCCAGGTTGCCGTCATCAAGGAGAATGCGCTGGCCGGGCCGGATATCCGCCAGAATCTCGGGATGGGACACGGGCAGGTCCCGTCCCAGAATCAGCACCGCCTTTTCCGCCAGTGTCAGCCGACCGTCCGGCAACGGGCCCACCCTGAGTTTCGGACCGCCCAAATCCACCACCACGGCCACGGGTGCGCCTTCCGCAGTAGCGGCGGAACGCGCCGCGCGCACCCAGCCATCCAGCTCCGCGGCATGCATATGGCTCATATTGATACGGAACCCATCCACCCCCTCCCGGATCAGGGTTCGCATCATATCCGGGGTTGCGGAAGCCGTGCCGAGGGTCGCCAGAATCTTGGTTTCACGTCGAGATAACATGGGGATTTCCTTTCTTTAGGACCTATTAAAGAATAAGAGGGACTATTGGCGAAGGCCCGCCCAAAAGCGGGGACCGCAACAACAGAATATTTTCCGCCAGAGGCGGATCTGCCCATGGCATGAAACCGCAAAGAACGCAGAGAACGCAAAATCGAAATGTTGTGTTGACACATGCCCGTGTTCCATGTTCTCTGCGATCTTTGTGCTCTTCCATGAGAAGGCTTGTCAAGAAGCGACTGACGTGGCAGGCGCTGGGCTCCGATCCTGAGGCATGTTATGCTTCCATTCGCACTCTATAATGGGTCATTAATTCAGACCCGGTGC
>VSJD01000141.1 GCA_008636095.1 Kiritimatiellota bacterium
CGGAGTCATCCTGCTCGACGATGGCGCGTGGGGTGGGGCGGATTTCATTCCGGTACCCGGAGACTATGACGGCGACGGCAAGTCCGACCTGGCGGTGTATCGTGACGGTTATTGGTCCATCTATTCGATTGCGAACGGAGTTATCCTGCTCGACGGTGGCGTATGGGGCGGGGCGGATTTCATTCCGGTGCCCGGAGACTATGACGGCGACGGCAAGTCCGACCTGGCGGTGTATCGTGACGGCTATTGGTCCATCTATTCGATTGCGAACGGAATAATCTTGCACGACGCTGGTGTCTGGGGCGGGTTTGGCTGGGTCCCCGTGCAATAACGTCTGGATATGAGTATCATTCCGGGAGCGGCTGCGCCCGACAAGTGGTACCACTTTTATAACAACACCCGCTTGACGATTGCGGCGTCATCGCGCTGGACGGTGCGGGGATAGTGAATGGCGGGGATGCCGAAGAGCATGCCATAATAATAACGGTGGCGGGGCGACAGACCGAACAATGCTTTCATATCAGGTAACAATTCGAGGAACATCTTAAACATGCCCCACCAGACTGTGCCGAGCCGGGCGCTCTGCGCCAGAAGTTCGAAATAGGCCAGCGTCAAGGCGACATCCTCGCCGGGACAGGGGGCATCGGACGGCGCCGAGACCATCAAGGCATGCGGTGCGCCACGGAAGATGATGTCCACCTTGTGCTCGTAGTAGGCCGGCGGGGCCTCCAGCAGGTATTTGAACCGTTCAGGAATGCGGCCGGCCTTGCCCAGCGCCGCCAGTGCCGCCAAAACTTTATCCCGAAGCCGATACATGACGGCCTTATCGTCAATAACAGTGAAGGTCAGCGCGCGGTTGTTGACACCCGTGGGGACATTGGCCAGCGTGGCCAACAATTGATTGATCAAGGCCGGGTCCACATTTTCATCCTTGTACTGCCGGATACTGCGTCGCCCGCGGACAAAGCGGGCCATCTGGTCAAGCCGGGGAAAGCTGTCGGCGGAGAGTGGCAGGCTGTTGGCGGGATATTTTTCAAGGATGGAGATGGCCGCCGTGGGGCAGATGGCCAGGCAGTGCTGGCATTGCAGGCATTTTGCTTCCTGGTCCGGGCTAATTGACGGCAGTGCTTTGCCTTCCTGCGTTATGATTTGTGCGGGGCAGTCGGCGGCGCACAAGCCGCAGCGGGTACAAAGTTTTTCGTTTACGGTAAATTGAAGCATGATGGATCCCTTTCATGAAGAAAATACACGCGCAAATATAGCACATGTAGCCGGTCAAGTCATCATCCCTGCTTTTGCAAAACCAGCGCGGTGCGGGAAGGGAGATGAACTTCGCGGGTACACAGGCGTTCGCGCGCCTGTCGCTGTACGGTCACAGGATAGCGGTCGAGGATCGAATCGAGTTCGGGCATGATCCTTTCGGCCAGGCCTCGAAAAGTGACCATCCCTTTTGAAAAATTCCCTTGTCGCCGCGTGACATATATAAAATCGCAAAACACTTGGGCCGGCGAGGCTACGACGCCATCTGCTGGAGGCGCATAAACACGGCTGCGCAGGTAATCCCACCGTAATGTTGACCGGCGGCCCTTTGACTCAGACCCCAAAACGTGCAAGCTAATCCTTTCGCTTCCCCCCGTTGCGTTGCGTCCATTTCCTCGAACGGTCACATGGTACTTTGCCCCACGATATTCTTTCCGTAAAAATCTTAGCCTTTCGACGCGGCGCCAAGCGCCTTGTCCATCGACTTCGCTCGGGATCTCAAAACGGCCTGATTTACTAATTCCGAGATTCTGCGCTTTGCTCTGAATGACAAGAAAAAGAGTTTTTCAACAGTTACTTATGGTTTAACCCGGATCCCCGGCATAGGCTTTCATATTTTCAGGCTAATCAACCAATCTTGGAAATGACAGGTTCGGAATGATTTCCAATCATGATGACCAGCATACAGGAGGCGATGACAATGATCGATCCAACAATCGCCCGCAGGGGCATGGGCTCATGAAACACGAGTACTCCGACAAGAAAATTAAAGACGGGGAGAGTCATGCAAAGCAGGGAACCGACCGAAACTGACGTGTAGCGATAGCCTTCGGTCATCAAGAGCTGGGCAATGGTCGCGGCCAGCCCGATGCCCAGCAGAATGGCGCCGCCAAGGTATCCTATGGAGCAGGGAACCAGATTGGCCGGGATTACGATCAGCCATAGGCCGATAACGCACTGCGAGTAAAAAATCGCGTATATGGAATCAGTATCATGAAGCCGCTTGATAATCACAACGGCGACTGCCGAGCACACGGCACCCACAAGTGCCAGCACTTCATAAACCCCAACGGTCATGAGACTGGAGGCACCCGATCCGCTTCCCGACAGGAGAATAATGCCGAACAGGGCGGTGGCCAGCGCCAGCCACTGTCGCCAGTCAGGCTTTTCATGGAGAAAAACGATGCCCAGCACCGACGCGAAAATGGGGTACGAATACGAAATGACAGTTCCTTTGGCAATGCCGAGTTTGGCAATGGACAGAAAGAACAGGAACACCGCTATACCACCGAACAGACCGCGCAGGAACAGAAGGCGGCCATTAAGAAACCGCAGGTGAATGAACCCGAACAAAGCGGCCGTGCCCAAAACAGCCATCCCTATGAAAAACCGGAACAGCGAGGTCTTGAAGGAATCGATTCCCGGAACACATTTGATGAGCACCGACATGACGCAAAACACGACGCTCGAAAGAACCATCAACACCACGCCCTTGGTCATGCGATTATGTTTCATGGTAATGCTCGTCAGAAAATACGGGCGGCTTGCACTGGTTTTCCACCCCGAATGAAAGAATATTTAAGGAGTTCCACGGGAGAGAGTCAATATTTATTCGGCCGAAATCTGACGAACCCGAACTCCCATGTTTATTTAGCAAGGCTATTGCACATGTAAAATCAAGGTGTTATCTTATGAGTGGATCGTTATTCTTCGTAAGGGAGGCATATTTAATGAGCGTAACTACCGGTAAAAAATTAACTGCCCAGCTGATTCAGGAACTGGGCCGGAATGCGGCGGCGGCCCCGCGCAAGCGCATAAACTATAATTTTCACGAGAGCCTGGATGACCCCGTTCAGCGGCTGATCGTGGTTATGAAAAAGGGAACGTATATCCGGCCGCATCGGCACGCGGCGGGAAACAAGTGGGAGTTCGCTGTCGCTCTTCAAGGCCGCATGCAGGTCATCCTGCTGAAAGACGATGGTTCCCTGCGGGAGCGGATTGATCTGGCGCCCGGCGGCCGGACCATCGGTCTGGAGATTCCTTCCGAGGCCTGGCACACTTGGCTGGCATTGGAAGAGGATTCCGCGTTTTTCGAGTGTAAACGCGGCCCATATGACCCTGCCAAGACCAATGTGTTTGCCCCCTGGTCGCCGCCCGAGGGCGATCCGCGGGTGGCGGAGTATAGTCAGTGGCTGGCGCGCGCCGAGGTCGGTGACCGGTTTGCAGGGGCCAAAGATATTTAAAGTTTTTCAGCAACGGTGCGTTTCGCCTTGGGTGCGGAGCATTGCGGGCAGGTTGAAAATTATTGCCGTATTACTGATGTTCGTGCAAAATTAGGGTGGTGGTACATATACATATTCCATGAAGACACAGACTGATCAACGTTCGGCGTGCAGGTACTCCATGGTCAGAATGCCGGATGGCGCTCTGGAACTGGTGATCGAGGGGCGCCTGGCCAGCGTGACGCTTACGCCGGTCTGGCGCGATGTGTTTGACGCCCTGGCACGGGCGCCCGTGCCACGCGTTGTGGTACAGGCCGGGAAGCTGACGCATTGTGACGGGGCGGGTATTTATTTTTTCATGGAACTGCGACGCCGGCAACAGGCCCAGGGCAGGGCCGTGGACATCCGCGATTTCCCGCCGGATTTTCAGCACCTGCTCGACCTGGCCGAGCAGGTGGACAGCGAGCGTTCCGCGGAAGCCCCCTCATCCTCCGGGTTTTTGGAAGAGACAGGATGCGCCGCCGTGCGCACGGTGGAGGACGTGTGGACCCAGATAGCCTTTGTGGGCGAACTGGTTGTGGCCTTGGTGCAGGCCGTCCGCCATCCGCGTCACACCCGCTGGCGCGATGCCTGGCTGATCGTTGAGAAAGCCGGCGTAAACGCCTTGCCCATCGTCGTGATGATCGGGGGGCTGATGGGACTTATTCTGGCCTTTCAGTCCGCCATCCCCCTGCGGCGGTTTGGCGCCGATATTTTCGTGGCCAACCTGGTTTCGCTCTCCCTGTTGCGTGAATTGGGGCCGCTGATGACGGCGATCATTTTGGCCGGGCGCTCGGGGGCGGCCTTTGCCGCCGAAATCGGCACCATGAAAGTCGATGAGGAACTCAATGCCCTGACAACCATGGGGCTGGATCCGGTCCGCTTCCTGGTTGTGACCCGCGTCATGGCCGCCATCCTGGTCATGCCGCTCCTGACTCTGTTTGCCGATCTGTTCGGTCTGATTGGAGCGGCCATTGTGACCTGCTCGCTGGGCTACCCGCTGATTACCTTTAAGAACCAGGTGCTTGCCTCGGTGCACGCCGGTGACCTGCTGAGCGGGCTTTTAAAATCAATGGTCTTCGGCCTGCTGATCGGGAGCGTGGGCTGTTTGCGCGGCCTGCAGACCCGCAGCGGGGCCAGTGCCGTGGGCGATGCCGCGACCCGGGCCGTGGTCAGCGGTATTATCCTGATCGTGATTGCCGACGGCTTGTTCGCTGTGATGTTTTATTTTATCCGGCTGTGACCGGGTGCATACGGAGATACTGGCAATGGATACGGATGTGATTATTCGCGTGGAACATATGACCGCGGCCTACGAGGACGTCGTTCTCCTGGACGATATTTCCTTCGAGGTACAGCGGGGCGAAATCTTTGTGATCCTGGGCGGATCCGGCTGCGGTAAGAGCACGCTGATGAAACACATGATCGGCCTGTATCAGCCGGCCGCGGGGTCCGTCTGGATCCACGGCCGGGATATTACGACGGCCGAGGGCAGCGAACGGCAAAAGATCCTCTCCGGCTTGGGCGTCATGTACCAGGGCGGGGCGCTGTTCGGTTCCTTTACGCTCCTGGAAAACGTGCGCCTGCCGCTGGAAGAATTTACCGAACTGCCGCGGGACGCTTTGGATGGCATTGCCGCCATGAAGCTCAAGCTCGTTGGCCTCGGCGCGGCGTTGCATCAGGTGCCGGCGGAAATAAGCGGTGGGATGCAGAAACGCGCCGCGATTGCCCGTGCCATGGCACTCGATCCCCCGGTGCTTTTCCTCGATGAACCGTCCGCCGGCCTGGATCCGATCACTTCGGCGGAGTTGGATCGCCTGATCCTGCGCCTGGCACGCTACCTTGGAATTACCTTCGTGATCGTCAGCCATGAACTATCCAGCATTGATGCCATTGCCGACCGGGTCATCATGCTTGATCCGCGCGTTAAAGGAATTGTGGCGACAGGGAAACCCGCCGCGTTGCGTGCGTCGTCTGAAAATCCATGGGTGCGGCAGTTTTTTAATCGTCAACCGCCGCCCGATGTAGTATAAAAATATAAATATTCCGGTATCCGGAAAGCAGGAGTCGTAAGACAACCACCGTCGGCCTCTTTGGCAATCGCGCGCGGAGGGTGGCCCAGGAACCGGCGGGTGTCTGGAATCGAACCATGAGTCAAAAAGCCAATTATTTTAAAATCGGGCTGTTTATCATCAGTGCCGTGGGACTGTTCCTGGCGGGCATTATCATCCTGAGCGTGGGGATCCTGTCCAAGCAAAGCCTGATCATGGAAACCTACCTGGATGGCTCGGTGCAGGGTCTGGACGTCGGTTCGCCAATCAAACTGCGCGGGGTCAGGATCGGCCAGGTCGAAAAGATCCTGTTAGCGGATGAAATCTATGCCACCGAGTACCACTATGTGCTCATCCGCTTTTCCATCCATCCGCACATTGCCAAGCAGATTAATATGACCACTTTTGTCCCCAATCTGAAAAAGGAAATTCAGACCGGCTTGCGCCTGCGGCTGGCGACCCAGGGTTTGACCGGCGTGGCCTACATGGAGGCCGATTATATGGCCCCGCTACTCTACCCCCCTCTTCCGATTGATTGGAAACCGGAATATGCCTACATCCCCTCGGCGCCCAGTTTGATTTCGCGGATAAGCGAGTCGGCCGACACCATTTTGCGTCAGCTTGAAAAGACGCATGTTGATCTGCTGGCCAGCAACATGAATATATTCGTGACGACCATGACCGGCCTGATGCAGGAGGACCTGAAGCCAACCCTGGTGTCGGTAAAGCAAGCGGCGAAGGAAACGGCGAATCTGGTGGCGCGCCTGGATCAGGACCTCCAGCATATTACGCAGTCGGACCTGCCGCCGTTGTTCCAGAATGCGCGCCAGTCGGCCAGCAACCTGGTCGTCATGAGTGAACAGGTCAACCAGATGCTCCAGCAAGTCGGGGGCATGCTGGAAAGCAGCCAGCAGCAGTGGGATGAAACCCTGGAAAACATCCAGGTTACTTCCTCGGAGTTTCGGGAACTGGTTCGGAATGCCCAGCAGTATCCGTCTGGCATTTTGTTCGGCAAACCGCCGCCACGTGTGGAGATTGAGCGATGAATATGATGAACCTTTGGAAAATGACGACAGTCTCACAGAGCCGGCCAGTCCTCCATAGTAGTTCGCCTTTGCGAACGACGGAATGGCGCGCGCCGGCGGTTATGATCATAACCGTCGGCCTGTTCCTGGTCGGACTGGCCGGTTGTGTTAACTTGACCCGGGAGTCTCTTCCCCGCCAGTTGTACGCGCTGAATATTGAAACGGCGCCGGTGCCGGAGCACGTAATGATACCGGGTAGCGTGCTAAAGGTGCGCGCTTTCCAGGAAATGCCCCGCTATCATGGGCGGGAGTTTGTTTATCGTCTGAGTAATGTCCGTTACCAAACCGATTATTATAACCTGTTTCTGGTATCGCCCGGCGCCTTGCTGGCGGAGGAAACGGGCCAGTGGCTGGCCCAATGCGGGTTATTCGAACGGGTTATTGCGGCGTCCAGCCGGGTCCGTGCCACGCATTTGCTCGAGGGAACGGTCGTGCTGATGGAGGGCGATTTCCGCAACGCAGGCGCACCGACCGCGGCCCTGGGTGTTTTCCTGACGCTGATCGACCAAACGGCCAATCCGTCCGCCATCGTCTTCCAAAAGCATTATGCTCAATTCGTAGCGTTGTCTGATACCGCGCCGGGCACGCTGGTTGAAGGCTGGAACAAAGCCCTGCAAACCGTTTTGACCGATTTTGAGCATGATCTCGCGGCGATCAAGAAGCCCGTTCAGAGCGACCTGAAGAACACACCTCAATCTTCAACAAATACGGTGTTGGAGATGAATCCCAAACTATGATGCCTGGTAATTTCAATCCATAGCGGTTCTTCCAAACCGCGGCTACATCCGATCGGTGTAAGGGCCTAGTTCGATGGAATGCTATCGGTTCTTCTGCAAAACCAGTGCGGTGCGGGAAGGAAGATAGGTGGTAAGCAGGGTGCGCCCGGCGGCGTTGGGCGCCGAGACATAGGTCTGATTGGATGCAAGGCGGCTGTGGCCGCTTTTGTGAAGAAGTTTTACCTCAGGAAAGACTATCGGACCTAAGGCGTTTTTGACGGACTGATCAGGGGTCGGCAGGCGGCGATGAAGGCTTCAGCCCGGGCAAGTTCATCGCGAGTCTGGTCCTTGGTAAATTGAGCGATTGCCGTGTAATCGCTCAGTTCGCGATAGATTTCAAGATGGGATAAATGCTCGGCCATTTATAAAATCATCTCCTATGCCCTCACGCAAACTCCAGACACCGTTTGCGATAGTGGAGATAATCCTTATAAGAAACCTCCTCGGGCACGCCGTGGTCGCAGGTGGGAATATACCCACCGCGCTGCTGCATGACCGGGAAAATGCGGTCCACTAGCCGGTCAATGGCGGCTTTGCCCTTGGCCAGTTCTCGTTTGTCCACACCGCCGGATATCACCAGGTCCGGATACTGCCGTCCCACCTCCACCACGTCGCAATAGGAGGCCACCTCGAACGGACTCATCACATCCATGCCTAATTCCCGATAGATCGGGATGGTCGGCGGTGCGAACCCGTCGGTGTCTATCTGGAAGAAAAGATGCCGGCTCTTATCGATCTGACGGGCCTTCATGTTCGTCAGCAATTGCCCGTAATAGGGCAACAGGAACTCGCGCATCATGTCCGGAGAGATCAGCGGCCCGTGATTATAGCAGATATCCTCGCCGAAAAACAGCTCGTCGAATGTGGCGACCTTCTGATGCTCGGCGATAATGGCGTCGGCCAGTTCAAACCAGGTCTTCATGCAGTCGTGGATTAGGTCCGGCGCGTCATGGAACGTGTACAGCACATCGCCAGGTCCCATGAGACTGCGCAGGTACATGTAGCCGCCGATCACTTTCTGGGTGACGATGGCGCCCTTTCCGATCAAGGCTTGGCCGTTCTCGACCCACTGGGGAATATCCGCGTACCGCGACGGCGTCTTCGGGTCGAGCCGCCACTTTACATCGTCCTCCCAGGTCTTCCAGTCTTTGACCGGATGGTCGATGTATTCGGGCATGAACCCGTTGCGCCTTCCCTTGAAATAAAGCACATGCCGCCCTGCCATATCACGGACCACCTCAAGTTCCCCGCGGTCCTCGATCAGTGCCTCGTCAAACCCAGGCGTGAAATCCGCCGTAGTCCAGCCCAGGCCCCCAAACGCATACAACCCCTGGGGATCATAGCCGAACAGCTTGTCCTTGGGCACATCCTGCGGCATCCCCTGGACCTTCCAGTTCTCCAGGCAATAATACCCAAACTCCTTCTGGTAAAAACCGGCGCCGGACTTGATGGCATAAGCATCCCTCAATTTGCGCGGTCCCGGGCCCATGGTCTCGCGGGGAACCATCCGGTGAATGCCGTCGGCGGGCAAAGTCGGCTGCGTCCGGTTTGTATCCATTTTAGGCACGACCTTTCACATGATTCCGTGACAGGAAAGTTTCCTGTAACTCGTTTTTTTCATTTTCCATAACCGGCATTGGATTTTTTAACAGTTATTTCGTTTTTTTCTCAGATCAACATTATTTTGGATCTTCTGCAAAACCAGCGCGGTGCGGGAAGGCAGGTAGGTGGTGAGCAGGGTGCGCCCGGCGGCGTTGGGCGCCGAGACATAGGTCTGGTTGGATGCAAGGCGGCTGTGGCCGCCAAAAAAGGGTGCGTCGCTGTCCAGGATCAGCCGGTACTCGCCCGGCGTGGTTTCCACGGGATAATCAGTATAGGATTTTGCCGGGTGGAAGTTGAACAGAAACAAAAGACAAGCGCGCTCGAAGCCCAGCACCTTATCGTCGCCATGTTCAACGCGCAGGCGCACGTCAGGGTCATCCAGCAGGCGGGCGAGCCGCGCCAGCTCGATCATGGCCTTGTCGAAATCGGCCAGGAAATGATAAACTAGGTTTTGGTCATCCCGCAGGCGCCACTGGCGCCGGGCGTAATGGTAGGACCAGCTGTTGCCTTCGCGCGGAAAATCAATCCATTCCGGGTGGCCAAACTCGTTACCCATGAAAGTGAGATACCCGTAGCCCGCCGTGGCCAGCGTGGCCAGCCGGATCATCTTGTGCAAGGCCAGTCCGCGATCCACCCGCAGGGTGCGCTTGCCGAGAGCCATGTGATCGTACATGTCGCGCTCGATCAGACGGAAAATAAGGGTCTGGTCGCCCACCAGGGCCTGGTCATGCGATTCGGCGTAACTGATGGTGCGCTCGTCGCGGCGGCGGTTGGTTAACTCGTGCCACAGGGTTTTCATGGGCCAGTTTTCATCTGGGGTGTCCTTGGTAAGCTTGATCCAGTAATCCGGAATACCCATGGCCAGCCGGCAGTCGAAGCCCATGCCGCCGCGCTCAATGGGCGCGGCCAGGCCCGGCATGCCGCTCATGTCCTCCGCCACGGTCAGGGCGTCGGGACGCACGGCA